>NZ_BKFU01000010.1:0-82999 GCF_008980265.1 Acinetobacter sp. TUM15064
AGACTCATTTATAAAGCTATTTCAGGCTGAATTTAAACATTATTACGCTTTATATAAAATAGAATGCTTTGCCTTTCTTATGGTTTCCACACTAGATAAAAAGTGTGAACATACATGGTTTGATGTACTCAAACGATGTGATGATGACCTGTCTCTAGGTACGCTCCGTAGGTAGGTCTTAAAGCTGTTATCGAATGGCGTAAAATGAGATATTTTTTAGAGAGAAGGTTAAAGTGACAGACTATTTCTTCTTTGTAAGGCCGACAAAATCATGCACTCAGGCTAAATTGATCATAAAAGATGAGATCATTTGTAACAGGGTCGTGAATCAACCGATCTGTACAAAAAAGACTGCAACTGCAGTCTTTTTAATTGAATATTATTGATCTACTGAACTTCAGCTAAAAGTGCCTGAGCAGCCATTTTCCCCAAAGTATTAGAAGCCAAAGGACTGTCTCCCGTAATTAACTTACGATCTTGAATACACTGTCCTGACATCTCTTTATTGACGACATCTACACCCAATTGCTCAAGTCGTTCTGCCAACAACCAAGGTAACTCTCCTGGCATATAACCAATCTCTAAATTGGCTCCCTGATCAAGGGCATCCGGGAAGACACACATTTTATAGCCCTTGAAAAGGTAGTTTTCTGGCGCTTCCTTAACCGCAGCAGCCAATAAGCCTGCTGGTCCATGACACAAAGAAATAACGAATTTATCTTTGGCTACCGCCCACTTCAGTAAAGTTTTTAGGTCTTCACTTTCAGGCAGCCCAATTAAAGCCCCATGCCCACCGGGAATAAGAATAGCCAAATAAGGCGAGTCGTCACCTAAACTGCTTTTCAATACCTCTGCAAGTTTTAAAGGCTTCTTAAACTGAGCAAGATACTTCTTAAAAGTTGCTGGAACAACGGGGTCTTCGTGTGGCATTGCCCACATTTCCAATTTGACAGGATTACCCGATAAAGTGGCGATATCAATTTCAAAACCAGCACGGTCTAAATGATACATCGGTAGCAATGTTTCCACAGGATGATTCCCTGTAGAGAAGAACTTACCGTTCTTCATCAGTAAATAACGCTCATCACTGGCAACCATCAGGATTTTTTTATGCCCGATATAAGGATTGGGATAATCTGTGCCATCAAAGTCAGTTTTACTGGCGGTATACTGGGAAAGTGAATAAGGTGAAGGGAAAAAAGCATTGTCTTCAGCTAAATCAGGGGTTGGATTACGATCTTGATGTGTCTGGGCCATTCTATTTCTCCTTGTTATTACTTTTTCATTTTCGATTTTTCTCAGTCTCAAACCCTGTATTTCAGGTCATTTATTCAGCATAGCAAAGTTTACACAGGTCTCTGTTTTTAACATGTAAATATTCATTTTCATGGCAAGTATATAAAATTAAAGCAATAAAAAACCCCGGTATCCTGTCGGGGTTTTTCGTATTAATTGCTGAGGCATGACTCCTGTCTTACCTTCGTCCCTGTGCTGATCTTTATTGTTATTCTATTGGAGCATCCTGCTCTCTATGGTTCTATAGTAGAAAAATCACATGCAGACGTATAGGCGCAAAAAGCGGGAATAGATGTAAGCCAATTCGTACAAAATAATGAACATATTTCCACATAGAAGCAGTGATCATTTTTGATGAAAGGAACTCAAAGAAACAACTCATGTGAATATGTGAAAAATAACGTTCACTAAACTCATGATTGTTTGATATCTTCAAAACTCGGATTTTAGCGAGTATAGATGATGATTGACCTATCTCAGATGATTGCTTTTGCAGGTGTCGCGCTGCTCATGGTACTCACGCCCGGTCCAAATATGATTTACTTGATTTCTCGCTCCATTTCTCAAGGAAAATCGGCAGGCTTAATTTCATTGGCCGGTATCATTTTAGGCTTTATTTTCTATATGGCTTGTGCCTCACTCGGCATTACTGCCTTCTTATTTGCCGTGCCTTTTGCCTATGACACCATCAAAATATTAGGTGCGTTGTACTTACTTTGGCTGGCGTGGAATGCAGTGAAACCCAATAGGGTTTCTGCCTTTCAAACGGTGGATTTAAAACCCGATCGTCCGATGAAACTTTTTATGATGGGATTTCTCACCAATCTGTTAAATCCTAAAATTGCGATTATGTATCTATCCTTACTTCCTCAGTTTATTCAGCCCAATCACGGCAGTGTTTTTGTACAGTCGATGACTTTAGGCCTAATTCAAATTGTGGTCAGCGTTTTTGTGAATGTATTGATTGTCTACTCTGCGGGTTCATTAGCAGCCTTAATGAACCGCAAGCCGATTTGGGCACAAGTTCAAAAGTGGATGATGGGGACGGTTTTATCGGTCTTAGCTGTTCGTCTTTTGATGGATGAGCGAAAATAAGCATGTCGATTCAGAGATTTGGCCTGTATTGTAATGAAGCTTTATGATGCGAAAGAAACGCTAGATAAGAAGTTTCTTTTTGAGTAAAGCATCCAACCAATCCACAAAGTCCTGAAAATACTTTGGCCGATACTGCCTGTCAGTCAACAAAATATTGATGGGCAATTCAAGACTTGGAATATCTAGAAATAAACGCTTTAACTGACTTTGTTCTACATATTGCACAGCATCAAATTCAGGTATTTGGATTATTCCCATACCTGCAAGGCTGGCTTGAATATATGCTTCAGTATTGTCAATGAGTAAACGATAAGGCATCTTCATTCGATGATCACGAAAGACTAATTCACTCCATTCCCGATAATATTTCCCAACATGATAATCAACGGCAAAATGTTGATTCAACTCAGCCAAGGTTTTAGGTTCTCCAAACTGTGCTAAATACTCAGGTGAAGCTAATGTCCAAATTTTTGTTTGGCAAATTGGTTTCATGAGCAAATATTTATCCTGCACCTCTCCCACACGCACCACACAATCTAATTGTTGCTCAATCAAATTAGAAAAATCATCACTGCCGTTCACCAACACTTTTACTTTTGGAAACTGCGCATAGAACTCTGCCAAATGAGGGATCAGGATTTGTGTTGCTAATCGTTTCGACATGCCAATACTAATTGTTCCCTCTTGGCTTCTTACATGGGTTTTAAAGCGATTAAGCTCTTTTAACTGTGCAACCAGACGGACTGCTTCGTCATAAAACAGAATGCCTTCATTGGTCAAAGAGACTTTGCGAGTGGTTCTATAAAACAATAGCACTTCATATTCTTTTTCAAGAGATTGAATCGCATAAGTTACATTCGATCGAGGCAAACCTAATTGTACAGCAGCCTGCGCAAAAGACTTCTTCTCTGCCACTAAACAAAAAATTCTTAGTCGATCAATCTTATCCATTTTATTGTGCAACTTTTTCAGACAATCAGTGCAATTTTAACAACTATTTCATACAAATAAATTCTTTTAAGATCACTTCAAACAACTACATACAAACCGAGGCTAGGCCCATGTCACAACACGACCTGAAAGGAAAAACTGTATTAATTACTGGCGGTGCTAAGAATTTAGGTGGATTGATTTCACGTAAGTTTGCAGAACACGGCGCAAATTTAGTCATTCATTATAATAGTACAGCAACACAAGCAGATGCCGAAGACACATTCAATCTAGTGCAAGCATTTGGTGTCAACGCCATCTTGGTACAAGCTGATTTAACAAATATTCAAAACATTGAAGCACTATTCGTTCAAGCTAAAACTGAGTTTGGTGGAATTGATATCGCAATTAATACCGTTGGTCGCGTCCTTAAAAAGCCCTATCTAGATACGACTGAACAAGAGTTTGATGACATGAATGACATCAACAATAAAATTGCATATTTCTTTATTCAATCAGCAGGACGTCATCTGAATGAAGGTGGGAAAATATGCAATATCGTAACGAGTTTACTCGCAGCATATACGGGTCTTTATTCAACGTATGAAGGACTAAAAGCACCAGTAGAACACTATACACGTGCAGCATCTAAGGAATTTGGAAGTCGTGGTATTTCTGTTACTGCTGTTGCACCAGGTCCAATGGATACGCCTTTTTTCTATGCTCAGGAAGCCCCCGAAGCAGTTGCATATCATCAATCTGCCTCAGCACTGGGCGGACTCACCAAAATTGAAGATATAGAGCCATTGGTACGCTTCTTGGTTACAGATGGCTGGTGGATTACAGGACAAACTATTTTTGCCAATGGCGGGTATACAACACGTTAATCGTGTAAGCAAAATGAACAGCTGTTTTGATTCCATCATGCACAGCCGATATCCCCTTTCGTTTAAATTTAGAACCATGATTGCCCACGCAATCATGGTTCTAAAACTCAGAGAAATGATTCCAGCACTGAATTTAAAAACACATGCCCCTGCTCGGTACACGCTAAACGCGTCGCATCATCCACCATTAATTTTCGACTGCGTAATGAGTCCAAAGTTTCAGCCAAACTCTCCAGATTCAAACCTGTACGCTGTGCATAATATTCAACTGCAACCCCATCATTTAAACGCAAAGCATTCATCATAAACTCAAATGGAAGTTCGTCGGCTTCAATCCGCTTAAACTGTACATGCTCCGCAGGGACTTTAGCCAAATAATCTTTCGGTAAACGAGTTTTCTGGAAACGATAGACCCCATCTAGCTGGGTCACTTTGGCATGTGCACCTGCCCCAATCGCCAAATAGTCGCCAAACTGCCAGTAATTCAGATTATGTGCAGAAGATAATTCCTTACGCCATGCCGAAACTTCATAGTTGATAAATCCCTGCGCTTTTAAATAAGCTTCTCCCTGCGCCTGAATCTCTTCAAGCACATCATCCACTGGTAAAATCGGCTGGGTTCTAAAAAACACCGTATTCGGCTCAATGGTCAGTTGATACCATGAAATATGCGTGGCACCATTTTCCACAGCGAGTTTTAAATCCAATAAGGCTTGTTCCAAAGTCTGCTCAGGTAAGCCATGCATCAGGTCGACATTAATGCGTTTAAAACCTGCATCACGTGCCAAACCAATGGCTGAAATAGCATCACTATTGCTATGAATACGCCCCAGTTTTTTTAGATGTTCCGTGTTAAAACTTTGCACCCCAATCGAAAGCCGATTAATGCCTGCTGCCAAATAATCGGCAAAAGGGTCATGTTCCACTGTACCCGGATTGGCTTCTAAGGTAATTTCACAGTTCGTCTCAAACGGTAGTAATGCTTTGAGCTGAGCAAATAACCATTGATATCCCTGCGCTGAAATGAGGGACGGTGTTCCACCGCCAATGAACACACTATGAATGTGACGCCCTTGAGCAAACTCAAGCTGAGTTTTAAAGTCCTCAACCAAAGCATGTAAATATTCTTGCTCTAAATCTAGGGACAGTTTGCCATCTGGCACTGCGTGCGAGTTAAAGTCGCAATAAGGACACTTACGCACACACCACGGCATGTGGATATATAAAGACAACGGAATATTTGCAGGATGTAAATCGGTCAAGGACGAGACTCTAAAGCACAGCGATAATCTTGCACATTTTAACATGACTGCATCAAGACACTTATGAAATCTGTGGCTATTTGGATTAGACTGATAAAAAGACAAGAAGAATGAATGGTTTAAAATGATGAAAATATCGAGCCAATTGCTGTTTATGTTACCGCTTGCTTTCGGTATTGGTATTGCTATGACCTTTCAAACTGCCCTGAATACACAACTCCGAGAATATCTATACTCACCCCTGCAAGCTGCACTGTTATCCTTTTTCGTTGGAACCTGTGTGTTAGCGCTTTTAGTTTTGTTTCAGCCTGTCGACAAACCACAGTTACATGCTTTTTCCAATATTCCGTGGTACTTATGGCTCGGCGGATGCCTAGGGGTTTATGCCATCAGTATAAGCATCTATACTGCGCCTCAATTAGGCTTTCTCACGTTTTCAGGTTTGGTTATTTTTGGACAAATCCTGACTTCGATGATTTTTGACCACTATGGTCTATTGGGTACCGAAAAAACACCTGTCAATTGGCAGCGTTTGCTTGGTGGCGTCGTAATTTTTATTGGTGTGCTTCTCACTTTACAACGCTGAATTTATTTAGACCAAGCACATGATGAATATGAGTAATTTTTGTGTCGACTACAAATAAAATCACCTCCCATCGTTTCGAATTAAAAAAGTTATTGGTGTTAATGCTCCCCATCCTGATCACGCAGTTTTCTCAAGCGGGTCTTGGGTTGATTGATACCATCATGGCGGGACATTTATCTCCGACCGATTTAGCCTCAATTGCTGTCGGGGTCGGTTTATGGATCCCTGTGATGTTGCTGTTTAGCGGCATCATGATTGCCACCACACCATTGGTGGCCGAAGCGAATGGTGCACGTACCCCTGAAAAAATCGCCACCATTGCTCGTCAATCCCTTTGGGTCGCCTTTATTTTAGGCAGTATTGCGGGTTTAATTTTACAAGCCATGCCACTGTTATTGCCCCTCATGGGTGTACCTGCAAACTTACTGCCTAAAGCCAGTTTATTTTTACATGCGATTGGCTTTGGTATGCCTGCGGTAACGATGTATGCAGCACTGCGTGGATATTCAGAAGCGCTCGGCCACCCACGTCCTGTTACCGTGATTAGCTTAGCCGCCTTGGTCCTTTTGGTTCCCCTAAACTTTGTCTTTATGTATGGTTTCGGCCCGATTCCAGCGCTGGGTTCGGCAGGCTGTGGATTTGCCACTGCAATTTTACAGTGGATCATGTTTGTCACTTTGGCCACTTATATTTTTAAAGCCTCGGCGTATCAAAAAACTCAAGTATTTGGTACTTGGGAGAAGATGGATCGCTATTGGATCGAGCGTATTTTAAAACTTGGTCTACCCATTGGTTTAGCTATTTTCTTTGAAGTCAGTATTTTTAGTACCGCTGCAATTATTCTCAGTCCACTGGGGGAAACCATTGTGGCAGCACATCAGATTGCAATGTCGGTCACCTCTCAGTTATTTATGATTCCGATGTCCCTTGCTATCGCCCTCACCATTCGTGTTGGGACTTACTATGGCGAGAAAAACTGGATCGCAATGCGAAAGGTGCAAAAACTCGGACTCGCTACGGGTACGGTTTTGGCGCTGATGACCATGTTACTGATTGCGCTGTTCCGTCCTGAAATTGTGGCAATTTATACCTCTGATCATGAAGTATCAGAAGTTGCGATGTATTTACTATTGTTTGCACTCGCCTACCAACTGATGGACGCTTGGCAAATTAGTGCTGCAGGTTGTTTGCGTGGTATGCAAGACACCAAAGGTCCAATGTGGATCACCATGATTGCCTATTGGATTGTGGCTTTTCCAGTCAGCATTTATTTGGCACGTTATACCAACATAGGTGCAGCAGGCGTGTGGATTGGGTTGATTGTTGGTTTAAGCGTAGCATGTGCCCTACTCTTGCTTCGACTTTATAACAACAATAAACGTCTCAGTCAGGACTATCACTAAAACTTTGCGGTGAATAGGAGGGTTAAATACTCTCCTATTTCTCTCTTACAGTTGTGCCAAAGCATCTTTCAGACCCTGTGGTACTTCGCTTTCATCCTCAACTTCTTTGACCACCACCTGCCCTACGATCACTTCATTGCCATTAAAGGTCATGGTCGGTGAACCATACAGGCTATAGCCTTCATTCAGTGCTTTGGTAACACGTGCACAAAACTGCACATCATCCTTGCCTGTAAAATAACGATAAACTTTCATTTATTTCATACTCAAAATTTTTCGCACAGTGTAACGCGATTTTTAAATGCAGCGACATCCAGCGTGCAATTCACTCAATTGACCACTATTATTTAAATAGAAACATCAGCTTAACAATTTAAAGTAGGCAGTCTTGCATTTGTCGCCTATGATCAAATCTGAGATGTAACAAAAATGCCCCGAGGAATATCGCATGGCAAATACGACTCGTACGCCCGGTCGTCGCTTTATGAAACTTGCCAGTATGACGGCAAGTATCGCAACCAAGACTGTGACCAATTCAATTAGAAACTTCAATGCCGATGAAGATAAAAAAAATGCGGCGCGCAGTCAGCTTTTTCAGGACATTGGAGTTCAAATTGCAGATACCTTAGGTGAAATGAAAGGTGCTGTAATGAAAGTTGGGCAAATTGCATCTCAGTACAAAGACATTTTCCCACCTGAAGTGGCACGCGCGATTAGTAAATTACAACGCCAAGCGCCAGCGATGCCATTTAGCGAAATCAAAGCGCAGGTAGAAAAAGAACTGGGTAAACCGCTTAATCAAATTTTTACAGCCTTTGAAGAACAACCCTTTGCCGCAGCCTCCATTGGCCAAGTGCATAAAGCCACTTTACCGAGTGGCGAGCAAGTCGTAGTTAAAGTTCAATATCCGGGTGTAGAAGAAGCCTGTGAAAGCGACTTAAAACAAGTCCGTTTAGCGCTCCGCTTAATGGGTGTGCTCAAAATTGACCGTAAGTTACAAGATCAACTCTTTAAAGAAATTCAGGACAGTTTGGATAACGAGCTGAACTATCAAATAGAAGCGCAAAACTTAGAGGTCGCACGAACCTTTCATCAGGCCCTAGACCCTAAAATTATTATTCCTCAAGTCTACAAAGACTATTCAAGCCGTCATATTTTGACCTTAAGCTTGGAGCACGGCGAAAGCATTGAAACTGCCAGTACGTGGTCACAAGACACGCGCAATGAACTGGGACGTCGTTTATTCCGTGCCATTGGTCGTGAAATTTTCTTTTTAAAGCGCTTTCACTGCGACCCCCATCCAGGCAACTTTGCCTTTCGTGAAGATGGCAGCGTGATCGTGTATGACTACGGCGGTGTCAAAACCCTATCGACTGAAATCGTGATGCATTTTAAGCAACTGATTCAAGCAGCGCGCGACAGTAATATCTTGGCCATGGAGCAACAACTGACTGCTTTGCACTCCATGTCTGAACAAGGAAAATTTCCTGCCGAACTGTATGAAGCATGGTTAGAGGTGCTGATGCGCCCCCTTACGACCATGTATGACTTTGCTGAGAACTCTGCGCATCATGATGGCATTGAACTGGTCAAACCATCGCTGAAATATTGGGATGTGTTTAAACCCTCCCCCGATACGCTGATGGTCAATCGCACGGTGTCTGGACATTACTGGAACCTGATTCATCTCAAAGTCCACGACAACCTTAATGATCTGTTTGAAGAGTTGGTACCGCCCACAGCTTAAATAATGACGATAGCTGAGAACAAAACCAATTCAACTCCAATAAACCCAGTTACATAAAGTCACTGGGTTTATTTTGACTTTAATATTGTTATATTATAACATTTCAAAAATAATAGATTTAAGGAGATGCCGTATGCGTGCCAATATTCATCCAGAGTATCGCGAAGTGCTATTTCACGACACCAATGCCGATGCATTTTTCATTATCGGTAGTACATTACAAAGTAACCAGACCCGTGAGCATGAAGGTAAAACGTATCCTTATGTCAGTTTGGATATTTCAAGTGCGTCACATCCGTTTTATACGGGTGAGCAACGTCAAACCAGTAATGAAGGTCGTGTTGCAAGTTTCAACAAACGTTTCGCGCGTTTCAAACGCTCACAATAATTTCATTTTTCTTTAAGCTATACGCGTTATAGTAAAGATATCAAGAAGCCTAAGACCTCCTCCAGCTTAGGCTTCTTTTTTTATGTCTTCAATTGCGACAATGACGCTCTAAAATATTTAAGGCTTAAAAAGGCTGTCGAGTAAATAGAATCCTATTCCAAGTACAATCACACCCACCACTAAACTTGATAATGCATAACTCAAAGCGAGTAGCATTTGCCCCTGTCTCAGTAATTGAAACGTTTCGAGACCAAAACTTGAGAAAGTGGTAAAACCGCCCAATACACCCACCATTAAAAATAAACGTGCTTCTTGTTGAAGTACTGGATATTTTTGACTGAGCGCAAAAAATAGTCCCGCAGTAAAACAACCGATAATATTGATCCACCACGTCGGCCATGGAAAGCTCATATTCGGTTTGAAGAGCAATAAGCCTGCACCATAGCGTAAACAGGCCCCTATTCCACCGCCCAAAGCCACCAAGATCCAATTCATTTAATTGCCCTATTTTTCGCAAAAGCTGTATGGATAAGTCCAAAGTTATCCACAGTTCATCAATACTGGACCTATTAAACCCGAATCAATCTACCGACATCAAGGCTTTTCAAGCTTGAGCCGATTCTTAAAATAAGCTCAAAAGTTTTCTCAAATGCAAAACTCACAAACCTACACTTTTTGGGTATGATGTGAGCATAAATTTAATCGGACATATACACATGGCACAGGTCTTATTGGCTCAGCTTGCAACGGGCGAAGCAAAATTTTCAGATGTACTGGCTTTTATTGAAGCGGCTTATACACATACGCCAACTGCGTTTAAAAATGGTTTACAACACAATGCGGCAACTGAAAACCAAGGCAGTGCCAAAGTGTTTTCGTTTGCACAGCTTCAAGGTCTCGATCAAGCACAAACCTTAAGCTTATTTGCAGAACACTATGCCTCTGTTTTAGCGACACCTGATGCAACAGATCATCAAAATATTCGTCAGTTCATGTTGAATGGTTGGGATGGTATTGCGTTTGATGGTACGGCATTAACCGCAAAATAAAGATAAAAAACCACGTTCAAACAATTTGAACGTGGTTTATCAATAAAATAGTTTAAAATTACGTATCTATAAGCATTTAAAGCATATATTAAATAGGTTTCACGTGGAGCAAGACGATATGGTTTGTTCTGTCCTACAATACTGTCGAACAGCATAGTCTAAAGAACTCGTTTAACCTGATTTATCGCTTATCCCTTCACCCGTTCAATCCATTGGATTGAGCTGACACGAAAGACTTCACAAGCGCCATCGCCAGTATCGGTTGGGGTTAAAGAAGACGTCCAGACTAGATCTTTATCTTTGATTTCAACCAAATCACCTTTTAAACGAACCAAGTCACCACGTTTTACATGTTTAATTTGTTTCGCAATTTCAGGGTTAGCTGGAATGATGTGCATATTCGAAACCATCTGCATCGCTTGCTCAGCAGGTACAGGCAGACGATCAATTTTCCAATTGAGATAACGGTCATATTGATTCACAGTAATATGTCGTGCAATTTCAGGCTCAGCAAATAACCCCCAACTCACTGCATAGTCTATCGGTGAAAATTTGGCTTGCTCATCTTCCGAATAGGTCTTTGAACCCAAAATTCGAAAATCCCCTTTAAACGGTTTCAACACAGAAATAGATTGATCCTTTGAAGCTGGTGCAAGACCTTTAGCAATGTTGTAATCTACAGTGGCACTGGCACTAATCGGCAACAGTAAACTTGAGAGTAAACTGAGTAAGATAAATTTAGATTTCATTGCAAACCTCATTCCCATCAACCTAGGAAAATATGAATCAATTTTCATCTTAGTCCAGTTTCCTGAAAAAAAGCTTATGAACTTAGTAACATTGTGAACGAATTATGCAGTCTACTTTTAGCTAGAGCATTTTTCAGTTAGGCTAATCAACAATAAAAAAAGATCCATTCGCTCATGCTTTATAAATATTATCAACAACACATTTTTCCACATGTATTAAATCAGGTCATGCAAGTGCCCAGTTTAATGGACAAGCGCCGTGAACTACTTTTACCGATTCAGGGAGATGTATTGGAAATTGGTTTTGGTACAGGGCTGAATCTGCCTTTTTATCAAAATGTCGATACGCTCTATGCCCTTGAACCCAGTCCTGAAATTTATCATTTGGCTGTAGAGCGGGTACAAGCAGCAGCATTTGAAGTGCATCATGTACAAGCCCGTGCGGAAAAGTTGCCTTTTGCCGACCACAGCCTTGAACATGTAGTCAGTACGTGGACGCTGTGTAGTATTGCAGAGCTAGAACAGGCTTTGCTAGAAATATTACGCGTGCTCAAACCCGGTGGTACCTTACATGTGGTGGAGCATGTGTTAAACACCAATAATCTGTATATTCAGCGCCTACAACACTTACTCACGCCTGTGCAAAAGCGTTTAGCGGATGGCTGCCATCTCAATCGAAATATTGAACAGTCCTTAAAAACAGCAGGATTTAATGTGATAGAACAACACTACTTTTATGCTGAGGGAATCCCGAAACTCGGACAACTGATGTACTTTGCTCGTGCGCAAAAACCCAATTAAGATAATCGCAATATTCATATCATGCTGTATTTGAAGTTGTTCGATTGAATGGATATGTTTGTTGCTACTTGGCTTATTCCGCCGTATCAAAGTCGATGCGTACCGTTTCAAAACGTACCCGCCCTGCTTGAATCGCTTGCGCAATGGCCACTTGTCCTTTGGTCAGCCTTGCCCCACCGCTTTTAATATCAATAAGCACAATTTCAATATCTTCCGCTTTCCCCTCACCATCACGCAGGTCGGTATAACCATCAAACACCACATAGTCGACAGGATCTCCCAAAAATTTAGCATCACTGGGTAAGTATTCAAACTGCGGCATAATCGGTGCCAGTTGCTCTGCCATTTTGCCTTTCAACACTGCACGACTGGTATTGACACTGCGCTTTTGTGCTTGAGCCAAAGCCTGCTGATGCTCTAATTCTAATTCGGCAATGTAGCGCTCATATTCTGCTTTGATGCGTCCATTTCGGCTGTGACTTAAAATAAGGGTGGTCAAGACCACACCGATTACTGCACCGATCAACATTGCCATCCATATGGACATGGTTTTTTCCTAATTTTGTGCTACTGCTAGCAAGATTTAAGCTTATAACTTTGGTCATGTGTCATATCCAGCACACAAAAGAATGATATGCTAGGGATGAGCAGAATAAAATCATTTAAGGTCATGAAAACGATATTAATTGCAAACCAAAAAGGTGGCTGTGGCAAAACGATAACCGCAATTAATTTAGCGTCAGCACTTGCACAGAAAGGTTATAAGGTCGCATTGGCCGATGCTGATAATCAAAAGTCTGCCCGTCAGTGGTTAAAACAACGCCCTGACCACGTAGCACATATTGAAAGTTTGGATTGGCGTCATGAAAAATCAATTGGTGAAGTCCCTAAAAATATTGAATATTTAATTATTGATGCACCAGGCGCACTGTCTGGTGAACATGCGGAACAACTGGTGAGTGAAGCACATGCAATTGTGACCCCACTGCAACCCTCATTTTTTGATATTGACAGTACACGACGTTTTTTAAAACACTTGCAAGAGATTAAACGTATCCGTAAAGGTAAAGTTCAAATTCTCCTTTTAGCCAATCGGGTCAAAGCCAACAGCGCCAGTGCCAAAGACATTCAAGACTTTTTTGAAAAGATTGAACAGCAACCGATCGCATGGATTTCTGAGCGTACCGCGTATGGTCAATTGGCAATGCAAGGCTTAAGCATATTTGATAAAACACAAAAAAATTATTTAACCATCCAAAGCCAATGGCAACCTTTGCTCAATGCAATTGTCGATGATCCAAGTGCATGGTTCTAAGGCATTGAAGATAAAGATAAGCCAATGAACTCTGCTTTTATGTTCTGTAATTCACGAGAACTTACCAAGGGTACATTCTCGTTCGCATTTTTTTCAGTTAATATGACTTTGACCTTAGAGATATAGCAGTGAATACCGTGCAACGATACGCACCAGCCTTACAAAAAGTATTGTTATTTGGACTGATTTTTATTCTGTTCTATTTGAGCTTTCAAGTCCTGAAATACTTTATTGTACCTGTGCTTTGGGCTGCGATTATTGCCTATATCACATGGCCTTTATATCACTCCGTGCAGAAGCTCTGTGGACCGCGTCCGACTTTAAGTGCAACCATTATGATCAGCATGGTTATATTGGTGGTCGGAATTCCATTGACCTTTGCAATCTTTATGCTGCAACACGAAGGTCGGAGCTTATTTTACGAATTACAAAAACAGGTCTTTTCTGGTCACTTAGATGTGCCTCAATTTATCCGTGACTTACCTTTTATCGGTAAGGAAGTCACACGGACCTTAAAAGAAATCAATACTGACCCCAATAGCATCGTACAAAATGTTTCAGGTTGGTTCCAAAGCCACTTAAGCTATGGTCGTTTAGTTCTCAGTGAAATCAGTAAAAATATTTTCAAACTCTGCTTTGCAGTCATGTCTTTATTCTTTTTCTACCGTGATGGACAAACCATTTTAAGTCAGGTTAGTAAGGCACTTGAAATGGTGATTGGACCACGTATTCATCACTATTTAGATACCATTTCTGAAACAACACGCGCCGTGCTGTATGGTGTAGGGCTTACAGCTGTTGCTCAAGCACTCTTGGCAGGCATTAGTTACTTTGTTGCAGGTGTTCCAAATCCAATGGTACTCACCATTGTTACCTTCTTATTTGCGTTGATTCCATTTGGTCCTCCTGTCGCTTATAGTGCCGTATCACTGTGGTTGTTCTCACAAGGTCAAACCATTGAGGCTATAGGTGTGATGGCTTGGGGTGTTTGTGTCGTGAGTACAGCGGACAATGTGATTCGCCCATTGGTGATCTCAGGTGCAACTCAAATTCCATTCTTGCTCATCATGTTTGGTGTGCTAGGTGGTTTAGCCAGCTTTGGTATGATCGGTTTATTTATTGGCCCTGTGATCCTAGCCGTGCTGTTAGCTATTTGGCGTGAATGGTTGCATGAGCAGGTCAATGAACCCTTGATGATGCCGAAAGCGACATTAGCTTATGATCCACCTGAAGAGCCATTGGACACGCCAAAAAAATAACTTTAGTGAAATAACTTAAACGCATGCTTTCACCGAGAGCATGCGTTTTTTTATGTCAGATACAAAAACACTGTACGGAGAACATTGAACCCAAGCCTTGCCTTTGTTTGAATGGTTCTGAATTTTAAGGAAAAAGGATCTAATATGTTGTCTTCTACTTTAAAACTAAGTGCGCTCATGGCGTTGATTGGTTTAGGGACTGTGGCATGTAGCACGACCCCAACTGAAAGTAACACGATGGTCAAAAATGTCGATGTTCATGCGGTTTCAACTGCAGGTGTGGGACAAAAAATTGGTACCATTCGTTTTACTGACAGCCCTGCTGGCCTAGTTATTCAAACCAATTTAAGCCAGCTTCCGCCGGGCCCACATGGTTTTCACATCCATGAAAAAGGCTCATGTGATGTGGCTGAAAAAGAAGGGAAACCAGTTGCAGCTTTAGCTGCTGGCGGACATTTTAACCCCGAAAAAGCACCCAACCACGGTACACCGCTCAACGGTCATCTGGGTGATTTACCCATCTTGAATGTCGACTCAGCAGGTAATGCGAAAGTCAATTTACTTGCACCTCGTTTGAGTTTAGCAAACATACAAGGTTTAGCGGTGATGGTGCATGCAGGTGGCGACAACTACTCAGATAGTCCTAAACCACTCGGCGGTGGTGGCGATCGTATCGCCTGTGGTGTAATTCAATAAATCTATCGCATCCTTAGCATGTAAAAAAAAGTGCTTCATATTCGTTTCTGTGGATAAGTTCTGACTTATACACATAGCACAGCGGATGAATTTTCTGCTGTGTTTTTATCGCTTTTTACTCTCTTTTTCATGTGATGTTCAATCGCATTAAATTGACAGTATGCTAAAAAACGTTCAGGCTAAAAGCAAAATAAAATCAAGCCTAGACAATGACATCGTGAATAATTTTCGCCAGTGGTTTCAATCTTTTCAGTCCAATGCAATTTTTATGTATTGCCTGCAAATTTTTATCGTGCTGAGTGGTACAACCTTAGGGCTCTACTTTTTAGGACTAGAACAACTGATCGTACCGACGACGTTAGGTGCGATTGCAACTGCCTTAACAGACTTCGATGACCGACTTAGTATTCGTCTCAGAAACCTAGTCTATGTCTGCGTGCTGTTCTTTAGTGTCAGCAGTATTTTAGATTTCCTGCATCCCTATAAATTCATATTCATCATTTACTTATCGCTTTCTAGTGCCTGTTTTATCTTACTGGGGGCACTTGGACAACGCTATGCAGCGATGAGCTTTGGCACCATTTTACTCTCCTTATACAGCATGTTTGGCTTAGGAGAATATTCGGTTTGGTACTTTCAACCTAGTTGTTTTGTCTTGGGCGCATTGTGGTATGGCTGTACCGCTATTGTGTTTTATCTGCTAAAACCAACTTTGGCCGTTCAGGACAATCTAGCACGCTGTTTTAAGCAAATTGCAGATTTACTCAATGCCAAAGCACGTTTGTTTGATCCTGATAATCAAAACAATGTTGAAGCATTACTCTACGACTTATCCTTACAAAACAGCACAATTATTCAAAGCTTTAATAGCACCAAAAGTTCGCTGCTCACTCGACTAAAGGCCTCACGCGCCAACCAAAAGACGATTTATTGGCTGAATTTATACTTTCTGGCTCAAGACATTCATGAGCAAGCCAGCTCTAATTATTTACACTATGAACAGCTACATCAGAACTTCAGCCGTACAGATCTTATTTTCCGTATTCAAAAAAATATTCGGCTGCAGGCCCTTGCCTGTCAGGCATTGGCACGCTGTATTCTCAGCAATCAAATCTATGTGTCAGATCCCAATACGAATCAAGCATTGCTGAATTTACACAGTTCCATGCAAGACTGGGTCCGAGACAATCCACATAATATTGAAGTCAAAAATCTACAACTGATTTTAAATAACTTAGACAATGTGCATGAACGCTTTCAACACTTAAATGAACTGCAATTACGCCAAGAGCAACGCTATCAAGAACACATCGACAACCTCAACTTATACGATGATGATATTCATGGTTGGCACGATCTGTGGCTCAAACTCAGCCAACATCTCACCCCGCAGTCGGCACTGTTTCGACATGCGGTACGTATCGCCTTTGTCTTTGCTGTGGGTTATGGCATTTCTCTTCTGCCTTTTGCCCAACATGGCTACTGGATTTTATTGACAGGGTTATTTGTCTGCCAAATGCGTTATTTCGCCACCAAAAGTCGCTTAAAAATGCGAACCTTGGGCACCATTTTAGGGGTGATGTTAGGTATTCCTCTGCTGTATTTCGTCCCAAGTATTGAAGGGCAATTACTGCTGACCATCATTTTTGGGGTGTGCTTTTTCTATCTCAGCTCTAAAAAATATGCCATGGCAACTCTAATGGCAACACTCATGGTACTGCTGATTTTTAATTTAAAAGGTGCAGGCTATGCCATTATTTTACCGAGGATCATGGATACTCTAATGGGTTGCGCCATTGCGTGGTTCGCGGTCAGTTTCATCTGGCCTGATTGGGACTTTCGTAATATTTCCAACACCATAAAAAAAGCTTCTGATAGCACCCTCAACTATTTTGATGCCATTTGTGAACAGTACCAGCAGGGCAAAAACAATAGCATGGCTTATCGCGGAGCACGGCGTGCTGCACACAATGCCCAAACTGAACTTGCAAGCATGATTTCTAGTCTCAGTACTGAACCAAATCCAAACCCAGAACTGATACACCATGCTTTTCGCTACTTGGTATATAGCCACAGTCAACTCAGCTATATTTCTGCTTTGGGCAGCCATCGTGAACTGGTACAAGACAACCAAGTACTGGAACTCATGCTCTGGTGTAAAAGCACGCTGAATGACGTACTACTTCAGCATAAGACCTTACCCGAGCGAGAGATTCAACAGAAACTGGCAGAGATCAAATACTTAAACACACAAGAAACAATGAGTCAGCACTTGCACTTGGTCCTCAAACAAATCAGCCTACTACTGGAAACCCTACCAGAATTGCTCAAATTGAAAACCGAACTACTCACCCGAGATATTAAATAAGTCATTAAATAATCCATGTCATCCGAAGCCCTCAAAGTGTTTCAATTTGGCCCAAATGGCTCAGCTTGGCTATGTATCTTAAATAGTTCATTTTTCTTTCATTCTTGAGTACACTCGAGCTTCATTCTCATAGATTTTTGACCATGAACATTCAGACATTACGTGTTGTAGGATTTTTAGAAGGGATTTCTTTTTTACTGTTGTTATTTATTGCGATGCCAATGAAATACATCTTTGATAACCCGATCCTAGTCAAATATGTCGGTATGGGGCATGGCGTATTATTTATCCTGTTTCTCATCTTGCTGTTTGTGGTATGTGAAAAGCAAAAATGGTCTTTGAAGATGTTTATTCTAGGTTTGATCGCGTCCATTCTACCCTTTGGGCCTTTTGTATTTGATGCCAAAATTAAAAAACTAGAACCTGAGCAAGCGGAAGCCTGAGTTTTAATACCATTTTTAAATACTGGCTTTAAAAGGATTATTTAAAGCCATAATAAAAAAGCGCCTATTCATCTGAATGGGCGCTTTTTTGATGAGAACTTCGCTAAATTCAGCGAATAAAATCTTAGTAGACACCGCTCTCAAGACGGCTTTGTATCACCTTCTTCACGGTCGCACGTGGAAAACTAAACCACAGGGTAATTAAACTGAGGCAGACCAAACTATAAGCCCAAAGACCAAATTCCACATACGCCATACGCACCAGTTCAATCAGGAAGAAAAACGTAAACATCATCAGGACCGAAACGGCTGCGGCAACTGTCCCTTTAGATACTTCAGATGACATCAACGCAAAGCGGTATAACACTGAAAAACTAATACCTTCACCAAAGCTCACCAAAGTCATCCCCACAATCAGTAACGGTAAGAAATAGCTTTGGAAAATCGTGCCGAGCACCACCAACAGCGTACCGATGAACATCAAGGGCAAACCGAGTAACACAGTTTTACCCAGTGCCATTTTGTCGATGACTTTAATCAGCACAATATTACCTAGAATGAGACCACCCAAGACAGGGAACTGCGCCAAGCCGTATTGCATACTGCTCAGGCCAAGTTCCTCGACCAAGATTACGGGTGACAGTGCAATCCACAACATCAATGGCATGGCCACCATAGGCAAACCAAAGGTGAGCGCCAAAAAAGTCTTATTTTTATAGACCGTTTTATAATCATCCCATATATAACGTAGTGGCTTTTTAGGAATACTGTGCTGTGTCGCAGGCATTTTGGCTTTTAAACCAAACCAACTTAAAAAAGCCAAAAAGGCGATGCCAATAAAACCCCAATGCCATGACACATGGTCAATCATAAATGCCCCGACCACAGGACCAAGTAACGGTGCTAGCAAAGAAATATTCGCCATAAGAGCCATGACCTTAATAGCATCACGCTCTTCAAAACTTTCCTGTACTGCGGCATAACCCACCGCAGAAATCATCGACAGCCCCACACCTTGTAAAAAGCGGAGTGCCAAAAAAGACTCAATATTTTGAGTGAGTAAAATTGCAAGGCAGGTCAGCACAAAAAATGCCACACCCGAGAGCAGCACTTTTTTGCGGCCTAAACGGTCTGAAAGTGGCCCAAGCAGCCATGCGACACAGGCACCTCCCAATAAATAAAAAGACATGGACGATGGTGCCCATGCACTACTGACCCCAAAATCTTGGGTAATGGCGAGCATGGCAGGTTGGACTAAATCATTACCGATATAGACCGAAAATTCGAATAAAACCAATGCCAAAGGAAACATCAATGTGGCACGGCTTAACTTTAAAGTTTGTACGTTTTGCATTGTTATCTACATATAAAATGCGTACAAGCCTGAGCGAAGTCCGTTGGAGGGAGAGACGACTAAGCCCAATGGCAAGCACTGTAAAATTGAATAAAAAATGTAATGGGTGCGAGAAATGCACACTGGTTTTACGCTGTATTCACAAAGCGTTTTTAGAAAAGGTGTTATTAAAATAGACTGAGCGGTGACACCAACAAAGCTCATTTAAGCTATTTTAGCAGTGTTGCATCTGTTTGTATTGTTACTTTTTTAAGTTTCATCTGTCACATTGGATTTTATACGAGGTGCGATAAAATGCCCTTGTTTTAAGTCCTCATACGCTTGTAAAACTTCGGCGAAAGTGTTCATGACAAAATAGCCACGTCCATAAATCGGTTCATTTAAAGGTTGCCCACTGAGTAATAAAAAAGCGCTGTCTTGTACCGCTTGTATTTCAAGGTGCTCGCCATGATTAGACATGACCGCCATCTGCTGTGCTTCAACAGTTTCGCCACTATAAAGCTGAATGCGACCACTACGGATATACAGTAGTGTCGTTTCGCCTTCCAATGCGGGTAAAACCGTTTTCATCCCTGCTGTGAGTTGCACATCCAACACGGTCATAGGGCTATGTGTTTGAGCAGGTCCTGTCTGGTTTTCATACGTCCCTGCAATCACCCTGACCTTTCCTTGAGCTTGCACGAATTCCAGTTCTGGAATCATGGTACGACTCAAGTGCTGATAACGTGCAGGATTTATTTTGTCTTTTGCAGGCAAATTGACCCACAGTTGGATCATTTCAAATGCCCCGCCTGTTTTAGAAAATGCCTCACTAAATATTTCTTCGTGCAGTACTCCAGCCCCTGCTGTCATCCACTGTACATCCCCTGCGCCAATCACACCGCCACCGCCTGTAGAGTCCTGATGGGTAAGCTCACCTTGATAAACGATGGTCACCGTTTCAAATCCACGATGCGGATGTTCACTCACGCCTTTTTTTAACTGGGTCGGCTGTAAATAACTCGGGCCTATATGATCCAGCAATAGAAAAGGTGAAACCGAGTTCCCTAGTTCATAGTGTGAAAACACGGAGATGACTGGGGCAAAGTCGCCTACAGCCGTACGTGTACTTTCTGAGTGAATAAAGGCAAGGGTTTTCATTTTATTCTGCTTATCATTTGAATAATTTGATCATAGCCTAGCAAACAGCCTTGTTCGATAGGCTAGTTGGGTTGCAGTGTTTTAAAATTAGGATGCTTGATCTACATCTGAGCTCTCTTGAGCGAGAAATTTAATTTCTGGATTAGGCTTAAAGCAAAGCCATTTATTTTTCATCCATTGCTCAACTTTGTCTTTACTCAAGATAGCCAACAAATTATTGAGTAATGAAAATTTTGCAGTTTTATCAAAGTAATAGACTGTAACACGAACATTTCGATCTATATCGTCATTTAAACTAAATAAATCGAGAATGTAATCTTGATCAGAAACATCTAGGGAATGTCCCCAAATACTGATATTCAAATTAAGTTTACCTTCAACTTCCATTATTTTTTGTCGTTCAAACTTCTTTGCTGTTGGGTCGTTGTCTCCAAAATCTTTCTCAAAATATTCAATCTTTCTTTTATGAATCTTAACTTTCTCCTTAAAAACATCTAAGAATAAATAATCCGTATCTTTAAAAAGCTTTTGGTGGTATTTAGTAAATCCATACGCTTTTATCATTTTTAAAGAATCACTTTTTAAATCAGCCACCCCTAAAACGATATTTTGATTTTCACCATGAAAACCATGTAAATATTCTACTCCTATAGAGCCATAAATCCTTTGGTAGGTATTAGTATAATTAAATGAATAAATTAAATCTGGCTTAATCCAATCATTTTCATTTTTCTCAAAAAAGGAATTAGATTTTACTAAAATCTCAAACGTAGTCCTATGTTCAAGTTTCTTAACAACCAACTCCAAATAAAAATTAAATATCTTTATAAAGTCTTCTAATTGTTTATTTAAAAAATCTAAAAATTTACTAGGATTAAAACCATTTTGTAAATCATCTCCAATACAAAACCTCTTATTAAGACTTATAAAGGACCCAGTACTAGTTTGAAATGGTTTACCATCTCGTGTTCTTGATAAAACTCTGCACATATTTTCTTTAACTGTTAATTCAAAAAAATTAAGAGCCTTTAGTTCAATTGTGCTGATACAAGCCATCGAATCGTTGGTTCCATTAAAATAATTAATTATTGTCTCTTTTGAATCTAAAGTTTCTATTTCAACAACTTTCCTTCCAAATACCTTAAGGACATCCTCAATCTTTTGCTCAAAATCAATCCAAGTTTTTATTTCCTCAACATGATTTTTAAAATATTGATACCAACAATTTAACTCTAAACGGTATTGAAGTTCTAAAACATCTTTTGCACAAATTTCAACACTTTCAGTTAAATAAAACTCTTTTGTCTTTTCTATAAACTTTGAATCGCGTGTTTTATAGAACAACTCATCAAATGTCATATCGTGTGGTGGCGATGCTATACCCTCACGTTTCTGAAAAGTTTTTTCTAATAAATTAAGCCATTCATCAATACTCTTTTCTGCTAAATTTTTGGGCAGGCCACCTGTATCCTTTTCTGCAATTACTCCCATTACATCCATAAAATGATCGTACTTCGTCGGCAAATAATGCGACAAATCAAAACCGTTCCCAACAATCAAAATATTCATTTTTATAAAACCCCAAAAAGCAAAAAAGCGCATCAACCGATACGCTTTTTATGAGGCAGACTCGCCTAAAGTTCAACCATAAATCAAAGATTTATTATGAGCATTTTGCTGTTTGGAAGTTCTTGGTGTTTTTACCGCGCGCACATTGGTAAGAGGTTTTCGTCGCAGTTTTTTCCCAGTCGCCACCAACCAATTTAAAGTTATACACGGTACGCACCGACTTTACCGAATCATCTAACAACCCTGTTTCTGTCACTTTGACTTCTGCCGCAGTC
Organism: Acinetobacter sp. TUM15064; assembly: GCF_008980265.1. NCBI lineage: Bacteria > Pseudomonadati > Pseudomonadota > Gammaproteobacteria > Moraxellales > Moraxellaceae > Acinetobacter > Acinetobacter sp. TUM15064. The sequence continues at coordinate 22,613 of NZ_BKFU01000010.1, forward strand.
GGGGACTCAACTGTATTAAAGTATTGACGGATCTCAACCGTAGCTAGCTCATTACGCAAATCTGGACGCTCTTTGAGTACCTGAGCCAACGGTGTATCTGACGAACCGACTTTATTTACTAACTCTTTCGTCGTCGCACAGCCTGACAATAATCCCACACATACGGCTGAAGCTAAAATAAGACGCAACATAAATCCCACCCAAAATTCATTATTTATCAGTCCATCATGCCTTTTTTGTGACCATTACACTATTTAGCAAATGTAATTCAGTCCCATCAACCATAAAAAAAGCGCATCACGATGAATGCGCTTTTGAAACCCAATTCGAACTTAAAGGTCGAATAATTTACCTGGGTTCATAATGCCGTTTGGATCGAAAACTTGCTTCAATGCCTTCATATATTCAATCTCTTCCGCCGAACGGGTGTAATCAAGATATGGCTTTTTGGTCATACCGACACCGTGCTCAGCAGAAATTGAACCGTCGTATTTTTTCACGGTTTCAAAGACATATTTATTCACCACCTGACATTTGGCAAAGAACTCATCCTTGCTTAAGTCCGCAGGTTTTAAAATATTTAAGTGTAAGTTCCCGTCACCAATATGGCCAAACCAACAGATTTCAAAGTCTGGGTAGTTGCTTGCCACAATCGCATCAATTTCTTTAATAAATGCAGGTACATGCGTAATCAGAACTGAAATATCGTTTTTGTACGGTGTAAATGGTGCAATTGACTCAGAAATGTCTTCACGTAAACGCCATAAGCTTTCCACTTGATCGAGGCTTTGGCTCAACACGCCATCTAGTACCCAACCTTGTTCCATACAGTGCTCAAAAATTTCCATCGCCTTGTCCATAATTGGCTCAAATGGCGCTTCAAATTCTAACAATACATAGAATGGACATTCGGTTTCGAATGGACGTTGCACATGACCATTTGCCAACACTTTTTGCATTGCCAGTTCACCAAAGAACTCAAATGCAGTCAGGTCAATTTTGGCTTGGAAAGCATGCAATACAGGCATTACAGCATCAAAATCAGGTACACCCAATACCATTACTTGAAGGTCTTGCGGTTGGCGTTCCAGTTTGATTTCTGCTTCAGTCACTAAGCCCAGTGTGCCTTCACCACCAATGAACAAATGTTGTAGTGCATAACCCGTTGCGTTTTTGATCATGCCTTTGTTTAGACGCAGCACATCACCCTTACCTGTGACTACAGTTAAACCGAGTACCCAGTTACGCGTCATGCCGTATTTAATGACTTTGATACCGCCAGCATTGGTGCCAATGTTTCCACCAATTTGACTCGAACCCGCAGAAGCAAAATCCACTGGGTAATACATGCCTTGCTCTTCAGCATAGTTTTGCAGCTGTTCAGTCACCACGCCTGCTTGGACGCGAACCATACGATCTGCTGGGAAGAATTCCAAGATTTGGTTCATCTTGTCCATGCTCACCACAATTTCACCGTTGGCAGCGACTGCACCGGCAGATAAGCCAGTACGACCACCCGATGGTGTAATTGCAACATTAAACTCATTTGCAAGTTTTACAACCGCTTGCACTTGTTCTGTGCTTGATGGAAAAACGATGACTGACGGGTTTGGATCAAAATGTTTGGTATGATCGCGTCCCCAATTTTCAAGGCTATCCGCATCGGTTTTAATGCGGTTTTCACCTACAATTGCTGTCAATTGGGTCAATAACTCTGGGGTTAAAGCGACTGGAGCATTCATCGTTTTCAGACCTTGCAAGAAGTAAACAAGTTGTTTGTGGCGCTAGGGTTCTATGCTGGGAAAGTGTTTGATTTCAGTCTTTGCATACCCTAAAGCTTAGGCAGTTCGTGAGGATTTCAGTAGCAGTGCGCAACTGAGTTATTTTCACGGAGTCATATTATAAGGCATTTTTTCTGTTTCCCGCAGAAAAAGCTGTTTTATTCAGGATACCTTTGAAATGATTAATTTAATTAGACCAAAAAGCCTTTTTTACGCACTATAGCGACTAAAAATACCCAATAGAGTCTGTATAAAGGAAATGTATATCGAGCGCGGTACGTGCTATTATATCGCCACTAAATTTGGCCTTTGTAGCGGAGCCGTAATGAGCCAACATCTTTCACTTCCTAAAGATAAAATTCGTTTCTTGTTGTTAGAAGGCGTTCACCAAAACGCAATCGACACACTAAATGCTGCCGGATACACCAACATCGACTATCGTAAAACTGCGCTTGAGGGTGAAGCGTTGAAAGAAGCGGTTAAAGATGCACATTTCATTGGTATTCGTTCCCGTACACAACTCACTGAAGAAGTGTTTGAAGCTGCGAATAAATTGATCGCGGTCGGTTGTTTCTGTATTGGTACCAACCAAGTGAACTTAAATGCTGCGATGGTTCGTGGTATTCCAGTATTTAACGCACCTTACTCAAATACACGTTCAGTGGCTGAACTTGTACTTGCTGAAGCAATTCTTCTTCTTCGTCGTGTACCTGAAAAGTCAACAGATACACATGCAGGCGGTTGGAACAAATCAGCTGTTGGTTCGTTTGAAACGCGTGGTAAAACTTTAGGGATCGTCGGTTACGGTTCAATCGGTTCACAACTTTCTGTGCTTGCTGAAAGCATGGGTATGAAAGTGATCTATTTCGACACAGTGACCAAGTTGCCTTTGGGTAATGCACGTCAAGTCGGTTCTATGGGTGAACTTCTTGCAAATGCTGACGTGGTTTCTTTACACGTACCAGACGTTCCGTCTACACGCAACTTCTTCGGTAAAGACCAATTTGCACAAATGAAAGAAGGTTCAATCTTCATCAATGCTGCACGTGGTACATGCGTACTTATCGAAGATTTAGCAGATGCCTTGAAATCAGGACATGTTGCTGGTGCTGCGGTTGACGTATTCCCGAAAGAACCAAAAGCCAATGGTGAAGAGTTCGTTTCTCCACTACGTAACATTCCAAACGTGATCTTAACCCCTCACGTGGGTGGTTCAACCATGGAAGCGCAAGCGAACATTGGTTTAGAAGTGGCTGAGAAATTTGTTTCTTATTCAGATAAAGGCATGACTTTATCTGCAGTAAACTTCCCAGAAATCGCTTTACCATTGACTGAAGGCAAACACCGTTTACTTCACATCCATAAAAACGTGCCAGGCGTGTTGTCAAAAATCAACAACTTGTTTGCTGAGCACGGCATCAACATCTCAGGTCAGTCTCTCATGACCAAAGGTGATGTCGGTTACTTGGTGATGGATGTAGACGCAACTGCATCTCAAGAAGCGTTAGATACTCTACAAGACGTTGAAGGCACAATCCGCGTTCGCGTATTGTTCTAATTCAACTGTATTTAAAAACCACAGCTGCCAAGCTGTGGTTTTTTTATTTTTGAATACTTGTTAAAATTTTATGTGCGTTCCACGTACATTCTCCGCTCATTTTTTCAAGTATTCATACATCTACTTAGTCTTCTAATAATGCCAAATCTAAAAAAATCCCCACCATTACAAGCGATTCTACTGTTACTCATCGCAATGCTGAGCTTACAAAGTAGTGGTTCATTGGCCAAAGTCTTGTTCGATCAATTTCCCATTTTAACTGTTTCCGCCATGCGCTTGCTGTTGGGCTCCATCATTTTGGCCGTACTGTTTAAAATTTGGCAGATTGACTTTAAGCAAGTTAAATACAAGGCCATCATCAGCTATGGTTTTGCTTTGGCAGGCATGAACCTATTGTTTTATTTATCCATTGCTCGCCTGCCGCTCGGCATTGCAGTGTCGTTTGAATTTATTGGCCCACTCAGTGTCGCTCTGTTTTATGCCAAACAACGCTTTGACTTTGTTTGGGTCGGGCTAGCTATTTTAGGCTTGGTTTTACTGTTTCCTTTCGACCAAGCAGCTCAACCTTTAGACCCTCTTGGGATTGTATTTGCACTAGGTGCAGGTGCATGTTGGGCCTTGTATATCGTGGCGGGACAGCGCCCATCGGGTATTTCAGGCAACCATACCGTATGCTTAGGCATGTTTGTCGGTATGCTGATATTAATGCCGCTCGCTCTGTTCAGTGGTTTACCTACAAATGTCTTTGAACCCTCAAATCTAATTTATTTTATTGCCTTAGCTGTTTTAGCCAGTGCCTTACCGTTTAGTCTGGAAATGATTGCACTGCGCAATTTAACCGCTTTAAGCTTCGGTACGCTCATGAGCCTAGAGCCTGCGATTGCAGCACTATCTGGTTTTGTATTTTTAGGTGAGAAACTACTGTGGTCTCAGTGGCTTGCCTTGAGTGTCATTATCATGGCATCCATTGGTTGTACTTATACCGCGCAAAAAGCACGTCAAATCACACAGTGAAGGTCTTTAGTGATATTTAAATTTAAAAATTAGCATCATGCCTGCGTAGACATTATTTTTAAATTCATGTTGTTGCATTTAAAAAATTCAGCTGATTTCGCATCCCCATGCAGAGCGAAATCGCTATACTAATCCACCTTCTAAAAATAACAGGTCACCATGACCTGATGCATGCATGATGCCTAATTCTCAACTGATGGCAGTGATGTTCATGGTCTTGTCCATGCTGTCCTATCAAATCAGTGCTTCTTTTGCCAAGCAGTTGATTGCAGTGCTGGATCCCCTCACCGTGGTGACCCTTAGACTGTGCTTTGCCGCAATTTTAATTGTGCTGATGTTCCGCTCATGGAACATTATCAAACGCCTACCGCATTTAAAATGGAAAGATTTACTCAGCTATACAGCAGCTTTATGCCTCATGAATATTTTATTTTACGCTTCGCTAGGTAGACTTCCTCAAGGTATTGCCGTCGGTTTAGAGTTCTTAGGTCCTCTGACTTTGGCACTACTGTCGATCAAGCAACAACGTGATTATATTTGGGTCGGATTGGCCATTTTAGGCATTGCACTCATGGTGCCGTGGCATCAGGCCAACGCCAGTAATTTTTCTTTCTTAGGTGCAGTATTTGCAGTGTCGGCAGGAGCCTGCTGGGCACTGTATATCTATTTTGGGCAAAAAGTCGTCCGTCAAAATATCGGCATGCATGCTCTCAGTATTGCAATTGTGATGTCAGCTTTATTGCTGTTACCCATCAGTGCCTCACATAATCCAACAGCCTTGATGCAAACCGAATATTGGCCCAAAGCCTTATTGATTGCCCTATTGGCAACTGCGATTCCCTACGCCCTAGACCTCATGGCCTTAAAACGCTTGAGTAAACTCAGCTACGGTACTCTTTCCAGTTTATCCCCGGCCTTAGCCGCTTTGGCTGGTTGGTTGTTACTCAAAGAACAAATTAGCCTGTGGCAAACCTTAGCGTTGCTTTGCATTATAGTGGCCTCTGTCGGCGTGACATTTAGAGCTAAATCTGACACAGATGAAAGCGTCTGAATCAGCAAAGATCACAATCGTACTTTATTTGAAAACAACCTTAGACCAAGCTGTCTTTGTCGATTTTTTTATATTTTCTATATTCACGCCGATATTGCTCCGCAAGTGTTATCTTCTGCGTGTCAGCTAAAATTTTTCCGGCTTGCTGAAAGAAACCATGTTCCTCTTCTTGTAAGTGATGATGTACAGTTTCCGATAGTTTTTTTGCAATTGCCAACCAACCTGGATTTGAGAACGCTGTCTCGGTCAGTTGCTCCAATAGCTCATCCATTTTATGGTGCTCTGCCAAAGCATGATGGGTAATGTTGAGGCCTGAATCGGTCATCATTAAAGGAATATAAAAATAACGATCTTCTGCAACAGCATGAGCAAATAATTCATTTTTAAGGCGCTCAAATAGCTCACGGCGCTCTGGCGCATCGCCCGAGGTGCTTAACAATTGTTCTGCCAAATTACGTTGTATGACATGACTTTCTCTTAAAGCTTCAAATATATTCATTCTATGCTCCAGTCCAATTCAAGCTAAAACATCTCTTTTTTTTGCAAAGAATCTCTACACAGCGTTAAGCACGCTCTATTGATCTTAAACAAAAAAGATGAAAAGTCAGGTCATGGTCTGCACGCTTTTTGTAATAAAAGTTTGAATGAATCTGCTGTGTCTTTACATAAAGAACATTTGATAGCTGAGCCTTAAAATCAGAATCGTAACTAAGATGAGAAATAAAATACGGATAAAGCCACTACCATATTTCAGCGCCATTTTTACACCACAAATGGATCCGATCATATTCGCCACCGCCATGAAGCCACCAACGACAAAGAGCACATGACCCGAGGGAATAAAGAAGCTCAAAGCAGCTAAATTGGTCATTACGTTACCAATTTTAGCCAGTGCTGCTGCATGTAAAAAGTCGACCCGTAAATATCGGATAAAATAGAAAATAAAGAAGCTACCTGTACCAGGGCCAAACAGGCCATCATAAAAACCGATGGCTAGGCTACCAACACCTGCTAAAAGCAAAATTTTCGGTGTAACCTGTTGTGCCATATGGACTTGTCCAAATTGCTTTTTCATGAGGGTATATACCGCCATCACAATCAGCATGACCAAGACAAAAGGCTGTAAAATTTCTTTCGGAATCATCGCAACACTGGCAGCACCACCAAATGAGCTGATCGCTGCACAAACTGCGACTACTGCTAAAAGTTTCCATTCAAAGCGGACTTTACGTGCAAAAGAGACTGCGGAAGTCGCTGTTCCCACGACTGCCGCCAATTTGTTAGTACCAAATAAAGTTGCAGGCGCCATAGAAGGAAAAGCATTCATCAGGGCTGGAATTTGGATCAGCCCGCCACCACCAACAGCAGCATCAATTGCCCCTGCACAAAAGGCAAAAAAGATCAGACTGATAATAATGTCAATATCCACACCCTTTCCTTTTTACCAAGTGATATATTTTAATTATAGATTTAAAACACGTTTAGGAACCAATCTTTTCTTCTCGGTAATTTCAGCCAAACCTAAGCATTTTTCTCCATCGAAAACCAAGACCTGTGCTTCTGCTGTATGCTCAATATTACTTTCCATACCGCGACTGAAGTATTCACTGCGCCCTTCTGGAACTTGTACTTTCGGAAAATGATCTACAGGAGCATACACAGGTAACAACAGTGCTTCACGCTCTTGTTCAGACAAACTTTCTAAATACTCGATGCTATAGCTTGGAATCAGATCAAAATGACCCGTTTTAATGCGGTGTAAATAAGTCAAATGACCATAAGTACCCAATGCTTTCGCAATATCTTCGCCTAAAACACGAATATATGTGCCTTTGGAACAAGTAATATCAAGGGTTAAGCTTTCTGCTGTGAATGAAAGCAACTCAATCGCATAAATCGTAATCGGGCGTGACTCACGCTCAATCTCAATTCCTTTACGAGCTAACTCATATAAAGGACGCCCATCTTTCTTCAAAGCGGAATACATCGGTGGTACTTGCTGAATATCGCCCATAAATTGAGCCAAAATGGCTTCAATCAGCTCTTCGCTTAACTCAGGTACAACCTGCTCTAACAGCCGTTCGCCCTCCACATCACCTGTGGTGGTACTGTGACCTAGTTGGATTGTAGTTTGATAGCGCTTCACAGAGTCCAACAAAAAGTGCGAAAACTTGGTTGCTTCACCCAAACAAATCGGCAACAGTCCCGACGCTAATGGATCAAGTGCTCCTGTATGCCCTGCCTTTTGCGCACGGTACAACCAACGTACTTTTTGCAGTGCCGCATTTGAACTCAGCCCCAGAGGTTTATTCAATAAAAATACCCCATTGACTGCACGGCGCTGGATTTTTGAAGTAGATGATTTCATAACATACACATGTCTTAAAGCTGTCGTCATACTATCAACCGTTCATCAGTTTTTACAACTTTTCTGTTGTTTATTTGCATTCTCATTGCAAAATAAAACATGTTCAGTCATATGAACATCATAAAAAATACAATATGGACGTTTAGGCATAGGATATGCAAAAAAAGAAATTATGGTTGCTCTTCGCAGTCATCGTTATTGTCGTGCTTGGCTTTTTAATTTGGCTTGCGCCAAATGCTACAGATGGCTCAAGCAACGAGCAAAGCACCATGCGCTCATCAGGACATGATATGAGTGCAGCATTGACCAAATCAGGATTACAATCCTCCACAGCACTCCCTTTTGTAAGCAATAGCCAGCAAGACACTGAAGTGAATTGCCAACTTGCACTCGATCCAAGTAATCATTTGATTGTGAATGAGCAAACACGAAATTGCTTTGAATATTTTATTACCCAGTACGGTGAAAAAAATATTGACCAAATTAAACAAGATTTTAAAGCCTATATAGAGCAAGGCTATAAAGAACCTGCTTTAAAACAGATCTTAGACCTTTGGAACCGCTATCTAGACTACCGTGTGCAACTGGGTAGCTTAAAAGAACCAAGTCTAAGTAAAGAAGACCCTGAATATTACCGTAAGATTTTTGGTCTCATGAAAAACTTGCGTAGCCAGTTTTTTTCAGACTATGAAATTGAAGGCTTATTTGGTGCTGAAAATATCTACCATGAGTATACCTTAAATCGCATGAGCATCATGGCAGATAAATCATTAAACGAAGTACAAAAAGCACAAAAACTGAAGGAATTATTTGCTCAGCTGCCAGAAGATTGGAAAGAGAATTTAGAACAACTTTCTAAACTCGAAGATTTGCGCAAACTCACTTCAGAGATTAAAGCCCGTGGCGGGTCTGTAGAAGAGCTACGTCAAATGCGCATCAATCTGGTCGGTGTAGAAGCTACAGGACGGCTCGAGCAACTTGACCAAGATCGCGGTAACTGGAAATCTCGGGTCAATAGTTACTTAGAAAAACGTGATGGTATTTTAAAAAGTAACATGAGCCAAAGTGCTCAACAGCAAGCCATCCAACAACTTCGAGATCAACAATTTAGCAATTCCCAAGAACAACTTCGACTAGGAGCATTTGAAACCACTCATGATTCAGGGGGAAAACTCCCTTACGCAGAATAAATCTGTACGGCACGACTTTTTTCAGGATGAAAAAAAATGTTTAAAACGAAAATAATGAAACAAACAATGACACTACTCAGCTTGGTTGCAGGTATTGGACTCGGCTCAACAACAGCAAACGCAGGTCTACAAACGGTAACGGCAACCGTAAAAAGTACCTATGCACAAACAAAATATCCCCTCCTCTTTACTCACGGGATGTTTGGTTTTAGTCGTGTGGGCGTTGCAGAATTTGGGCTTGATTATTGGTATCAAATTTTACCCGATTTAGCTCGAAATGGCGCAACGACTTTTGCTGCACAAATTTCACCGCTTGAATCGACTGAAGTACGTGGTGAACAACTGCTACAACAAGTTGAAGAAGTGATTGCCATTACTGGAAAAGACAAGGTTAATTTGATTGGGCATAGTCATGGTGGGCCTACCATCCGCTATGTTGAGGCAGTCAAACCGCAATATGTAGCATCTCTTACAGGTGTTGGAGCAACTTTCCGTGGTTCGAAAGTAGCAGATAAACTTCTTGCCAATGAAGGTGGAACACAACTGCTCAGTCTTGCTGCGGATTATATTATTGGCCCATTAATTGCCTATGGTCAAAACAATCCATCATTAAAAAGCAACTTAACCGCATCACTGACATCTATTAGTGAACAAGGGTCTAGTACTTTTAATCAAACATACCCAACCACAGCGCTTGCCTCAGACTGTAATAAGAGTGGTGCAACTTCAAGTAATGGCGTGTATTACTACTCTTGGACTGGTACTTCACAAGTCACCAATATTTTAGATGTCGCAGATAGTGCAATCTCACTATTAGGACCTTTAGCATATGGTAATTTAGACAATGATGGGCTGGTATCCCGTTGTAATACACACTTTGGTAAAGTCATTCGTGATGATTATGATTGGAATCATTTAGATGAAGTCAACCAAGTGATGGGTTTACGCGGTCTATTTAGCTCCGACCCTGTCGATGTTTACCGTCAACATGCCAATCGTTTAAAACTTCAAGGTCTTTAATTATATGCTTCTCTTCAAACCCCATGCGTTTTGAAGAGAAGCGCTTTATGAATTATCCAGTTACAAATTGTACTTAATTTAATCGGATTTCTTCCCGCTGTGACAGCGCACATTTTATACTCATCTTGACAACTTAAATTGTCGCCAAAAAAATAAAAAATGAGGATGATCAATGAAATATGGACTATTGATAGCTGGACTGCTATCGACCTACGCACTGACCGCAACACAAACTCATGCGGCTGCTTCGCAAATTAAATCAAGCTATGTTGCCTCTAGCTACGCAAAGACCAAATATCCTTTAGTCTTTGCACATGGCATGGGAGGTTGGATTCGTGCAGGTACGGATGAGCTGGGTGTGGATTATTGGTATCAAATCTTGCCTGACCTAGCCCGTAACGGTGCAAATGTATGGGCAACACGGGTTTCTCCATTTAACACGTCTGAGGTTCGTGGCGAGCAACTACTACAACAAGTTGATGAAGTTTTAGCCATTACAGGCGCCGCTAAAGTTAATTTGCTTGGTCATAGCCATGGTGGGCATAGCATTGCCTATGTCTCCAATGTTGCTTCCAATAAAATTGCTTCAGCAACGGCTATTTCCAGCCCTTTAAAAGGCTCTCCTGTTGCAGATCTGATTATTTCTGCACAAGGAACCCCATTGGAACAGCCATTGGTGGCGCTGATTAATTTTGGATCTAAGGCGATTGTATGGGCACAGCAGCAAGACCCTAACTCTCTACCACATGACGCACTTGGTGCAGGAAAAAGTTTAAGTCAAGCAGGATCAAAAGCATTTTCACAAAAATATGCTTTAGGTATGCCAAAAACAAGCTGTGGCGAAGGTACGGCCATGGAGAAAGGAATTTACTTCTATTCTTTCTCGGGGAACTCAACATTAACCAACATTCTTGATCCAGACTCATTATTAGGTGCAACAGGTTTACTCATGCAAGCACCAAATGATAACGATGGCTTGGTCTCACGCTGTAGTGCAAAGTATGGCAAAACAGTTCGCGATAACTATAACTGGAACCATTTAGATGTCATTAACCAGTTCTTTGGTTTACGTTCTATTTTTGCTCCAGATCCTGTTGATGTCTATCGTCAACATGCTAATCGCTTAAAACTTCAAGGGCTGTAAAACTTAAACATAAAAAATGCGCCTAATGGCGCATTTTTTAGCAAATAAGCAAAGTTAAAATTAACCTTGTTTACGTGCTGGCAACTTTTCACGAATACGTGCAGCTTTACCAGACAACTCACGTAGGTAGTAAAGTTTAGCACGGCGAACGTCACCACGACGTTTCACTTCGATTTTAGCAACGATTGGAGAGTGAGTTTGGAATACACGCTCAACACCAACACCGCTTGAAATTTTACGTACTGTGAACGCAGAGTTCAAACCACGATTTTTCTTCGCAATTACAACACCTTCAAATGCCTGAAGACGCTCACGGTCACCCTCTTTTACTTTAACCTGAACGATTACTGTATCGCCTGGTGCAAAAGCTGGGATGTCTTGTTTAAGCTGTGCATTTTCTACAGCTTGTACTAAAGGATGCTTACCGCTCATGGGGTATCTCCAATATGTGTGGGTCAGAAGAGGTCTGAGATCCACTGGGTATAGAGGCTAAAACGCATAGACCCGATTAGCTTTCTCTTTATGCCTGACCACTTCAATGCATAAAGAGCCTATTAAAAGGATACTTTTATTGAGTATCCAAATCTTTTAGCCATTTCTTTTGCTGCTTGCTCAACTCAACATTCTCCACCAACTCAGGTCGGCGTGCTTTGGTTCGTTGATAACGCTGCAAAAACCGCCATTTCTCAATATTGGCATGATGTCCCGACTTTAAGACTTCAGGGACATCCAAACCTTCAAAATGGTCTGGCTTGGTATATTGTGGGCAATCCAAAAGACCATCCACAAATGAGTCTTGCACATGAGACTGTTCATCAGACATTGCACCCGGAAGTCTCCGAATAATACTGTCCAATAAAACCATCGCAGGAAGCTCTCCACCTGACAAAACGTAATCCCCTATGGACCATTCCTGATCTACATATTTTTGGATCAGACGCTCATCAACCCCTTCGTAACGACCACACAACACAATCAATCCATCATAGTCGACGAACTGTTGTACCGCATGCTCATTTAAGGTGTTTCCTTGCGGTGACATATACACCACAGGAACATGAACTGCACCTGCTTGCACTGCAAGCTCTTTGGCATGTTGAATCGCTTTCGCCAAAGGCTCAGCCATCATCACCATACCTGGACCACCACCAAAGGGACGTTCATCCACTCGTTTGTAGTTGCCCTCAGCATAATCACGAGGATTAATACAAGTCACTTGTACTAAATCACTTTTTGCTGCACGCCCGCTAATACCGTAGGCTGTAATCGCTTCAAACATTTCAGGAAAAAGCGTAATGACTGCAAAAAACATCGCAGACCCCCGTATTTCCAAAAATAGTTAGTAATCCACGCCCCAATTAACGTAGATACGACCAGCTTCGAGATCAACGCGTTGTACCACATCTTTATGCCATGGGATCATGCGCTCTTCGCGATCAATGCTGTCTGGTGTTGCGTGAACCACCATGACATCATTCGCTCCAGTCTCAAACAGCTCATGGATTTTACCGAGATTTACTTCTTGTTCCTCATCATCCAAACCTAACACTGTTAGGCCTTTCAAATCAGACCAGTAAAACTCATCCACACCCGCTTGAGGTAATTGCGCTTTTGGAATCCATACATTTGCACCAACTAGGTTATCTGCTGCAGTGCGATCAATCACACCTTTCAACGCAACAACCAAGCCTTTGCCATGTGGTTTCCAACGTTTTACATCAACTGTTTGCCAACCTTCTTTGGTCTCAATATACCAAGGAAGATAGTCAAAAATGTTGCTCATAGGTTCTGTATTGGAATAGATCCAGAGCCACCCATTTAATCCATATGCTGAACGCAACTGTCCAATCTGAATACGATCTTCAGGAACATTCTGTGTTGGTGTCATGGGCTACCTACTACTTAATCAAAAATTATGCAGTAGCTGCAGCTTTCTTAGCTTGAGCAGCTAAAGAAGCAACACGTTCAGATGGTTGAGCACCTTGAGCAACCCAGTGCGCAAAACGGTCAGCATCTAAACGAAGTTTTTCTGCTTTACCTTGAGCTGTTGGGTTGAAGAAACCAATACGTTCGATGAAACGACCGTCACGTGCATTACGGCTATCAGTTACAATAACTTGATAGAACGGACGTTTTTTAGCACCACCGCGTGCTAGGCGAATAACTACCATGATACAACCTTATAGTTTTTACGGATTATCCCTGTATCGACCACCGATACATTTCAAACCCCTTTCATAGAGGGCAGTATTTTACGTTATCTTTAGAGCGAAAGAAAGATCAAAATTTGTTTATCCACAATTTTGAATTTGGATTTTATCTACCGTCCCAACTTGACGTTGAGGATAATGCACAAGCCGTCGCACCTTTCTCCCAGTATTTTTGGGTTTCTTGATTTAAACAAAGAACACCATTATCTGCTTGAATTGATGTTGCAATAGGAGTTGCGGTCAAAACGTAACCTAAATTATCACCATCTATTGCTAAATCAATCGCATATACTGCATCATCTGTAACTGGGTAAGTAGATGAACCGCCGATACCCGCTAAAGTTGCACCAGAATAAGTGTGATTGACCAATTGATATGCTTGCAAACGTTGTGCTATACGAATCAACTCTACTTGCAAATCTGCACGATTAGTCCGAATTTTATACTGTGTATAGGAAGGATAAGCTATCGCAGCTAATATAGCTATAATAGCAACCACAATCATGAGTTCGATTAAAGTAAAACCCTTATACTTTTGAATTACCATTCTTCAGATCCATTGTCTGTTGTGCTACAAGAATCAAATGTAACGACTGCTGATGTTTTGTTCTTACATTTAAGTCCAGTACTTGTCTGCAAGAAAGTATAATTTTTCGGGTCAGAAGTCTCAGCTTTAATCGCCCATCCTTGTCCTATTGCGGAGTTAGCATTCAATGCAGGATTACTCGTAGAATTATCAACTATTGAAATGGTATATGGAAAACTAGAATCCTGAGCCACTGTTGTCGATGATATCGAAAAACCTCTGTAATTAAAATTACGCGCCTTATGACGATCTAATAGCACAGCTAATCGCTGAATTTCTTGTTGTGCCTGAGACGCTGTCGCACGGCGCGCATACTCTAGATATGAAGGAATTGCGATTGCTGCAAAAATTGCAACAATCACAACAACAACCATAACCTCAATCAAAGTAAAACCTTGACTACTTTTTATTTTAGAAGAGTATTTCATTATTTATCCCGTCTATTTTCCGGTCTCATACCAACGAATTGGAACAAGGGATAGCGGAGTTGAATAATCTTTTGATGCACCACCAGCTAAAGAACCTGTAGTTGAGATCAGTGCACGGTTTGAGCCATTGTTATTATTTGACCCTACCGCTGGTGAAACAATACCAGCACCTAAACCAGAACCATTTAAGAATGTTGATGCAGTAATTTGTGCTGCCGTACATACACCATAAGGCATACAGAATTGATACACATAACTTTCGCCTTTCACACCCGCTCCACAATCTCCCGACAAACCATCTTTACTACCATCAAAAGTTGTCACGTACATGTCTGAATCTAGAACAATTGGCGTACTTAATACTTTTGCATCCTGAATCAGTTGTGAGGTGAAGTAATAGTACCAACCATTTGTTGTACTATATGGCGCGACTGCAGTCGTATTTGCATTTGTTGTGAGCTGACCAAGGGTTGAGAGTGTTGCATTTTGAGTATTAAGAGCTGCCCCCTTACAATCAACAGTAGAGCCAGTATTCTGAGCTGCACAAACCTGATAGGTCGCATTAGTCATACTGTACAAATCTGAACGCGCTACATCTTTGTCATAAATATTATAAATAGCATCATTTTTATAACTTGTAGATGATGAATTAAAACGAGGTAAACTTCTATTACCACTACCAATAGAGGCTACACCAAAAGTGGTCCCGCTATTACTATAGGTTGAAAATGCTGGCATTTCATAAAAACGAGGACTATATATACCATTATGCAAATTCAGTAGACGAACTGGAGTTTTAGAAAATAAATCCTTATCAAAAGATGACAGGTTATTGTTTAAATCTACTCGCCAAAATTGCCCACCTAAATCACCAAAGTAAAGATGATCAATTAAACCATCAGAGTTTCTATCTATTCCCTTAATTTGACTAGAGATACTAAATTGCATATTTGACGCTGTACTATAGCCTACACCACTTGTCGTATTTGCATTCGTCGCATTTGCACCGGTCCACCATAGCAAAGCACCTGTTTCAGCATTAAACATATATACGCCGGCCCCAATATTATTGGTTTGTGTATAACTGCTTCCTTCATAGCCACTAAAACCAGTTCTTTCGCCTGTTGTACTATCAAATGATCCGTCGCCATTAGTGCCACCAGCATCATAACCACCACCAACAAACATCACTCGCGTTTTTTTACCATTCCATTTAACAAAGCCAATCGTCGGTTTAGACCAACTTTGCCCCATATAGGATAATTCATTGTATGATGTAGAACTGCCATTATAGTAAACAGCACTTGTGTTTGGGTCGATACGGAATGCTAACTTAGGATCGTTCATGTCTTGTAGATTCAAGGCATAATAACTCCGCCCCCCCATACGCAAACCACCATAGGCCATTTGCACACCCGTAGATGTTCCAATCCCAGAACCAACAGTCATAGTCCCATCAGATTGCACTACATATTCCGAGTATTGTGTCCAAGGTGCATCAACACCATAGTAGAAGGGTTGATATGTTGAGGTACTAAAACCACTTGTAGTCGTGTATTCAAGAAAAGCCTTTTTCTGCGAAGCAACCATTTCATTTGGTACAAAAGCAAATTTCTCTTTCCCCGTCGTAGCATCTACTACAGATAAAACCCCTTGAGTCGTACCAAACAAGATATAGTCATCGCGATTCGATGTCGTCACAGTACCATCAGAACTTCCAATCGTTCCCGATTGTGTCAACAATACTGGACTTGAATGCATCACTGCACCAACTTGCCTTAATTCGTTTAATTGACCCAATGCTGTAGTTGTAGTCGGTAAACTTGTTGTATCTGCAGGCGTATTAATAATATAACCAAGTAAAGACAATAAGTAGCCACGACTACTATCAGTTGTATTCGTCACATAACTAGAACTAATTTGGTTTAATTGAGTGGCTGTTGCTGCCCCGCTAGTGTCTCGATTCATCAACAGCTTACGATTCGCAACAAATGCTGTCGTCATTCCCATTGGTAAATTTGCTTTTACACCACCCACTAACTTTAAAGCAGCACTATTCGTTGCGCTACTTGAAACATACTGTGACCAATAATCATAATTATCTACAATTTTACCGCTAGAGTTGGTAATAGCATCACCGTTCACATCTTTAATATAACCATCTAAAACTTGATATTTTTTAAGGTTACCCGCCCACAGTTGATATGTCGCATCTGGTGTTGGCTGGAATTGTGATGAATAGGTATAATTTTGTACTACAGTCGGATTTAGTTGGTCATCAGGAATATAAGATGAACCCGTTGTGACAGAAGGAATATCTGTTGCCAGTGAACTAATAAAACTGTTCACACTCTCAACGACATCTGCAGAGCTTGAACCCGAGTACCAACCGCCTTGTCCATATACGCCCCACTTCGCAGCATTTTTAACATCGACACTTGCAGAAGATGAATTAATATTGGCTAAGTTTTGTGCCTGAGACAATGCGCTGTTATATGAAGTCAATCCATTAAAATCACTACCAAACCCAACCACTGCTGTTTTAATGACTAAATTTTTAGGATTCAGCTGTGAGGTTGACGTCGTCCCATCAATACTTCTGTTAAGCAATAATTGAGAAAGATCACTAATACAGTCCCAAGCATTTCCAGTATAGGCAGCACCTGTGCCGTTAAATAGAGTGCCTGAACAAGTCAAATTACTACTATAACTACTCGTCAGCGCATTCTGCATCAAGGTTTGCACAACGGAATTACTCGCACCATTTGGCTCACCATCCGTTAAAAGATAGATGCCTTGCCCGCTACATTCAGCATTATCTGTCGTTAAAGGAGATGTATAGGCTGTTTGACTATCATTTTTGGAGGTACTTACCGAATAAGAAAAACCACTGCCTGATGGTGTAATCGTTACCGTTTTCGGTTCATATACACATGCACCACTTGTACCACTAACCGTACATGAAGTTGAATAGCTGGATGTGGTCGGATTGGTTGTACTTGCTGTTCCCCATGTTGTACAGCCACTTGAATCATAAGCCGTACAAGTTTGATAGTTTGGTGTGCCAGATGTTTCAACCTTATAATAATATAAATTATTATTACTACCTGTTGTTCCCCACGTACCAGAACTAATGGCATTTGCTACAACAGATGACGTCGTACTAGTGCTACAATTTGAAGATGATGCTGTACTTGAGCCACTAGATCCGCAACTATAATAGTAATAATTCCCGCCACTTCTTAATCTATAATAATAATATTTAGTTGTAGTCGGATAGTATCTAAAATACATCGGGATATCTACGGTAGCCGTGCTTGTGGTACTTGTTCCCAGCATATAAGCAGCAACTTCTGCATAGGCTTCACCTGTCGGGGTACGCCAGCTCCCTGTCCATGTGCTCATCTCTTTCAGCAACAACGTCCGTTGGTCAGTAACGCTAATGGTAGCGTTGTTATAATATAGTCTACATGCACGACCATTTACATAAGGACAGGCTTCATAAGAACTTGCACTACTTGACGGTTTTGTTGTTGTTGCGGCGCCCCATGTCGTACAAGTTCCATAGCTAGTCCAAGCCGTACAAGAACTGTAGGATAAAGTACTGGTCGTACTATTCGCATAATAATATTTATAGACTGGTTTCTTAGCTGTGTAAGTCCCACCACCCGTAATCCCTGTACTTAATGCTCGAGCAGGCACCAGAACATAACCAGATGAGCTGTTATAAAAAGAGGATAAACCAATGATTTTATCATCACTGAGCGCAGAAACACCGCTACCACCAGCCAAAACATCAATCATCCCACTACGAACTCGCTCAAGTCGACTGACACCTGTGCTATCCGTACTTCCCATACTGCCCGAGTTATCTAACATAAACATCAGGGTAATATTTCCAGTCTGTGCAGCACGATAAATACTAATATCACTGGCTTGAGTCACACTGGTACAAACTAGATTTGTCATCAGCAGGGAAGCTAAAAATACCAATTTTTGTGTTGTATTTCTTTTCATCACTTTATCCTCTATTTTTAGCTACCAACAACCGATTGCGTCAAGTTGTAAACGGTGACATAGGTTGTATAAGGCACATTTAGGCTAGATAAGCACTCAGACACACTTGCTCTGAAAGATGTACTCGTAACACTATCCGTTGCAACTGTTACACCTGTTGGAATTGAAGCCGTTGGATTTGTCATGTGCGTTGATAAACATGAATTAATTTGTGCATTCGAAGCTGTTGATAATGTTGGCATTAACGACACAGCCGTAATAATTGCCATCTCAGGGCTAATGACTTTTGCCGCATCAACATCTGTACCTGTAACATAACCAACAAAAGCCTCATCACTACTAGAGGACGACTCGACAAACTGGACTGTAACTTGGGTCATCACAGCACTTCGCCCACTGGTATAATCATTGCTATTACTCAAAGAACAATACCCTGCGGTCCCTAACTCATTATTTGTAGGTTTCGTTTTACTATCTTCCCAGGTTGAAACACTTGCATTGTTTAAACTAAAGAAACTGGTATTCGTTCCTCTATAGCAAAAAACCAACTCTTTGCCTTTATTATTAGCGGTTCGAATATAACCAAACATACCATTTGCTGCTAACTGCACTGCAAGCTGATCCGCATCCTCTGCATTAAAGATTGCCGCATCAGAATTCTGATTCATTAACTGTTGTGCCTGAGCATTTGTTGCAATATTTAAAGACAAGACACCTTGACGTATAGCTAGAGTACTAATAACAATAAGTAGCAATATGACTACCAGAACAACGATTAAGGTTGCACCTTGTTGTGATTGTTTATTTATCATGATGCGCGATCTCCAAGTGCATTACGAATCGCAACAGTTTGGGTAATCACTTCTCTCAGATTTCTTGATGAGGCACTTTGAATTGAACTTTTTAAAGAAACAGTTTTATCTAAAACATCAAATTCTCTTGAATTATCAATAATAGATTCTGGACCAACCGTTTGACTAGAACGAGCTAAAACCCCAATTTTAACACCCAATATTCTCGGCTCAGTTCCCGATGCTAAATAGTTGGCTATCGTCATATCTCGAAAATTCCCCGCACTATTCTCTGTCACTAACAAGACATGAAAATAGTCAACGCGTTTCATAATGATTTGACCATCATCGCCAAAATTAGTTGCCGTATCGCCACTATATCTACCCGCATCACAAGCCAATGCCAATGCCGTATTAGCGGTCTCTGAATCATTAAAGTTAGTATCTTTTCTCACAAAATACCGCTGTATCACATATTCAGAGGTACTGTTGATGGTATTCCCTTCACAATCAAAACCGCCTGTCGCTATGGGTAAATACTGAATAACCAATTGGTCACTCTCTATATCAACATTCGAACTTCCATCTACAGCACTTCTCGAAAAGTATTTTGTCTCAGTGCTATCTGTTGCCGATAGGTTAGTACTTGTAAGTACAATCCCACCATGTACAACACTGCCAGTCATAGCAGCCGTCGCATTTCCTAAATGGGCAAAGCGAATGTCTTTGGTAATATAATTGAGAGCAAAATTAGAATTATCCTGTAAATCTGATGCGCCTTGTTGTATAGCAACACTCTTTTGCCCCGCAAGGAATAATACGAGTGCTGCCGCAACAATAATCAAACCGATTACTAAGGAAATCATCAACTCGATTAAGGTAAAACCTGCTTGTTGAGAACTTTTCATATTAAAATGCCTCCATCACTACACATGTGGAATTATCTTGATATGAAAAAGTCGAATTTTGGCTTTCAGTACATGCAATTTGTCCATCTTTAGACGTAGTATTATCTGTTGCATCAGTCTTATTCCAAGCAACATAAATACACGTCCTACCATTTGCTGTACCTGGGCAGTCCATCATATTCAGAACCATACCTACACTTTGAGCCTTTAAATAAGCTTCATTTACATCAAAGGCAGCTTTAGTTGCAGGAGTACACGTACCACTATAACAACTTGAAACACTCGCTGACTGTTTATCTTCATCTGCCAAATTTGCTTGGTATACACTTAATGCTGCATTGCTACTGTTCATTCTTATTTTTTCTGCCAAATCTCTGGCAATATTCATCGCTTGAATACGATTTCCACCTTCTGCCGTTGCTTCAACAGCACGTAATTGCAAAGCTGCAAAACCTAAGACAGCAAGAGACAGTAAAAGTAACGCGACTAATACTTCCATCATACCAACACCAGTTTGATTCCTTATTCTCATGAACAATCCCCATCATTTTGTGGTGTTACATAGGTATTTCCAACAACCGAAAGTGAAAATGTTTTCGTGGTAAGCGAACTAGAACTACAAACAACAAATGATGTGTCGCTTGCAATACTACTCGTTGTCCCATCACTCCTAAAATTAATAGAACTGAGACTGGTCGGACTTGTCAAAGTCGTGTTTTCCGCAGGAGACCAGAAGTAAACAATTGAAGTATTCGTACCCGTTGTATTTAGATTGACTGTTGTTGTTGTTCTCAATAACACTGCCTGATTTCTAGCTTTCGTTAGGGTTTCCATTAATTCTTTTGTCGTAGAGTTTAATCTTTGTTTCGCAAGCATATCCGCAAAAGAAGGTGCAGCCATCATCGCGATAATTACCATAATCGCAATTGTCACCATCAACTCAATTAAGGTGAACCCTCTATATCTCTTTTGCATACTCCCTCCCCAAGGCAACAAAACTTTACCCTATTTAAAATCATATTCTAATTCTTTACACAACCAACACAATACAGGATAAAAGGCATAAAAAAACAGATGATTGCCAATTTACAATCATCTGTCAATTTTTCAATAAAATTAGAATGTTAACCAATACACTTTTTAGGCTTGAGTTACCGCAATACGTAACTCTTTTGGCAAACTAAAGGTAATATTTTCTTCACGTCCAGCCAACTCTTGCGGTGGGGTTGCACCCCAATCCTGTAACCTTTGGATGACTTGTTTAATTAAAATCTCAGGTGCAGATGCGCCCGCCGTAACCCCAACTTTAGCAATATTTTCAAACCATGCTTGTTGGAGTTCCTCTGCATTATCAACCAAATAAGCCGATTTACCCATACGCTCTGCAAGCTCACGCAGGCGGTTCGAGTTTGACGAATTTGGTGAGCCAACCACGAGCACCACATCACATTGGGTCGCTAAATCACGCACCGCATCTTGACGATTTTGAGTCGCATAACAAATATCATCTTTACGTGGTCCTTGAATCTCAGGAAATTTTTTACGCAAAGCATCAATCACTTTAGCAGTATCATCAATCGACAGCGTGGTTTGTGTCACAAAAGCCACATGCTCAGGGTGTTTAACTTGAAGCTCAGCGACATCCTCTTCATCTTCCACCAAATAAATTGCACCACCATTTTTTAGGTCGTATTGACCCATGGTTCCCTCAACTTCGGGATGACCTTCATGGCCGATTAAAATGGCCTCCACTCCCTCACGAGCATATTTGGTCACCTCAATATGAACCTTGGTCACCAATGGGCACGTTGCATCAAAAACTTTTAAACCCCGGCGCTCAGCTTCAATCTGTACTGCTTTCGAAACACCATGCGCACTAAAAATCACAATATTGTCGTCTGGTACTTCATCTAGTTCATCAACAAAAATTGCACCACGTTGACGTAAATCATCCACAACGAATTTGTTGTGAACCACTTCATGACGGACATAAATGGGCGGATTAAAGCATTCAAGTGCACGATTGACGATGGCAATCGCACGGTCAACACCTGCACAAAAACCACGTGGATTGGCCAATACAATTTCCATATGTTCCTCGATACCACTTTTCAATCAGCGGAAACTAATAAAATAAATGCAAACAAAGTGACGCCTAGCTATTTCGTTTAAACCTTGTCTGCTCTAAAATAGAGAAGATATTTTATCATATCAGGAAAAATATCATGTCGGGTCTCTTGTTTGTCGTTTCTGCAGCTTCAGGAACAGGCAAAACATCCCTCGTAAAAGCCCTCCTTGACCGTGTAACGAATCTTCACGTTTCTGTTTCTCATACTACACGTGGGCAACGTCCCGGCGAACTTGATGGTGTTCACTACCACTTTACCGAAAAAGACAACTTTTTAGCATTGGTTGGACAAGGTGGATTTATTGAATACGCTGAAGTCTTTGGTAATTACTACGGCACAGCACAAGCCACTGTGAAAGAACAATTGGCCAAAGGTCATGACGTCCTACTGGAAATTGACTGGCAAGGTGCACAGCAAGTTCGTAAACTTTTTCCTGAATCTAAACAAATTTTCATTTTACCACCAAGCCAATTTGACTTACGTCAACGCCTATCGAACCGTGGCACAGACTCGGTTGAAGTGATTGAGCGTCGTTTAGGCTGTGCGGTTGAAGATATGCAACAATATGTCAACTTCGACTATGTGATTATTAATGATGACTTTAATAAAGCCTTGCACGATCTTGAGTCTGTGATTATTGCCAATCGTCTTGTTCTTTCTCAGCAAGCCAATCGTCATCAAAAAATGATTTCTGAACTGATCACCCCTGTAGAGAAGTGATTAAAACTTGAGTCTACAGACAAAGCGCCTTATACTGCACAGTCTGTTTTATTTTCCCATTCATAACGAGAACTCTTATGGCACGCGTAACCGTTGAAGATTGTTTAGACCATGTAGACAACCGCTTTGAGCTTGTACTAGTGGCAAGCAAACGCGCGCGTCAATTGGCACGTCAAGGCATTGAACCTACTGTTGAGTGGGACAATGACAAACCGACTGTTGTTGCATTACGTGAAATCGCAGTAGGTCATGTTTCTAAAGATATTTTGAAACAACGTGAGCAAGACTACCAAACTTCGAGTCTTGATCTTGCCCTTTCTGCAAACAATTTGAATTTAGATGGTTTTTCTTTCCAATAAGAAAAATTTATCGTTTAAAAGCCTAGTTTTTAACTAGGCTTTTTTATTGGATAACTTTTATATTTCTGCAATACACGTTATAACTAGAAGATAAGATTCATCGTGGTTTAGGTGTATCTTTTTTGCTTTTATTCCAATGAAAAAATTGACAACTCATGCAATATGTTTTTCATTAGATGATCAGTAAAATTTTCTTGTAATTGCTACGTCTTAAAGGTGTTTTATGCCAGGCCCAATGGTCAGCCAAGCTAAACAACAGCTCAAAACTATTATCGATGCTTACTTAACTGAAAGCGATGTCGAGCGTGTGCTTGCGGCCTGTGATTATGCGGATATTGCCCATGATGGTATTACCCGTAAAAGTGGCGAACCGTATATTTTACATCCGATAGCCGTAAGTTGTATTTTAGCGCATATGCGTCTAGACGCAGAAACACTCATGGCTGCACTTTTGCATGATGTCATTGAAGACACTGATTTTAGCAAAGAAGATATTGCTGAGAAATTCGGCAAAACCGTCTCAGAGCTTGTCGATGGCGTCACCAAGCTCAGCCAGTCGAGCGATAAAGAATATAATAAAGCGGCTTCATTCCGTAAAATTCTGCAAGCAACACTACAAGATCCTCGTGTCATTATTATTAAACTGGCTGACCGTTATCATAACATGACCACCTTGGATGCACTGCGCCCCGACAAACGCGCACGTATTGCCCAAGAAACCTTTGATATTTTTGTTCCAATGGCACGTATTGTTGGTATGAATGAGATGGGCGATAACCTCGAACATTTGTGTTATCAAAACCTCGATCTCGATATGTATAACAATGTCCAAGAGGCTTTATTACAAACCAAACCCAAACGCTGTGAATATCAAAGTAAATGGGAACATAATCTAACCGAATTACTGAAAACCCATCAAATTTCAGGTCGCATTAAAAAGAAAAATAACAATATTGAACTACTGCGCCACTTTGTCAAAAATGACATTGATCTACATGAACTCACCCACAGCCATGCCTTTGAAATCATTTTAAATAGTATTGCAGACTGCGACCGCTTAGCCGAGGTGTTGCGTGAGAGTTTTCAAGTTTTGCATTTTGCAGACCATATTCGCAAACCGCTCCCAGGTGGTAACCAATCGTTACTACTACGTTTGAAAGGTGAAAATACGACACTATCAGTAACCATTCAAACAGAACTGATGCGTAAAGCTGCGCGTTTTGGCGTGGTGCTTGGTGACAGTGCACCACAAGCTTGCCGCTCTGCAATTCAAGCCTCAATGCAGAACTTAAATGTCTTAATTGATGGTGCCTGTGCCAAGACCACCTTTAGTGAATTACTCGACTATCTACATCAAGAGAAAATATGGGTCTACACTCCACAAGGTCATTTACATGAATTACCGCAAGGAGCAACAGTAGTCGATTTTGCTTACTCTGCCAGCTTATTTTTAGGTAACCATGCAGTAGGTGCAAAAATTAATGGGGAAACCAAGCCCCTTTCTACACCATTGCATAGTGGCCAGGTGATTGAAGTTATCACCGATGTCTTAGCCACCCCCAATCCGGATTGGCTCAGCTTCGTCAACACGCAAAAAGCCCGTCGTGCTTTGCAAAATATTTTGCGCGATCAAGATATCGAAGAACAACGCTTGGTGGGTCAACAAGCTTTAAATCGTGCCTTAAAGCTATTTAATGTCTCCATCAAAGACTTAACTGAAGCCGACTGGTTAGAGCTTCTACAATGGCGTCATATCGAAACTAAAGACCAACTGTTTGAGCAAATTGCCGTAGGTGATTTATTACCACAACTGGTTGCGAATCATTTATTTGCACATGATCAAGGGCAACAAGAGTCTGATCGACTGATCCAAGGTACTGAGGGAGTCGATGTTAAATATGCACATTGCTGCAATCCTGTACTCGGTGACCCAATTCAAGGACACCTATCCCGTCGTGGTCTGATTGTCCATCGAGCACGTTGCCACAACCTCTTACATGAACAACATCTGCACCCTGAAAACATCATGCCATTACAATGGACAAATGAGAACGAAGAAGAAATTAGTTTCACTGCATATTTACTCATTAATATGGCAATGGATGATGAGCAAATTTCCGATCTAATCTACCAATGTCGTAAAGAAAAAATCGGGGTAGAGATGGTTCGCAACCAAGATGATAAAACCTATGTCAATGTGGTCGTGCA
Organism: Acinetobacter sp. TUM15064; assembly: GCF_008980265.1. Taxonomy (NCBI): domain Bacteria; kingdom Pseudomonadati; phylum Pseudomonadota; class Gammaproteobacteria; order Moraxellales; family Moraxellaceae; genus Acinetobacter; species Acinetobacter sp. TUM15064. Next base: position 48,095 of record NZ_BKFU01000010.1, read on the forward strand.
TAACCGCAAGCAAATTGCCAAAATTATCCGCGATTTACGCATGCATTTTGGCTTCCCACGCATCAGCCGACTGGCTCAACCTGTCAGCCTTTCTGAAACCTCAGTTGCGAGTTAATTATTTAAATCTGCACATTTTAATGCCAATCTAAGCTATGATTGATGGTGAATGATAATAGGAGAACACGATGTCCCGCCAAGTAATTCATACTGAAAATGCCCCTGCTGCAATCGGCACTTACTCACAAGCGATTCTAGTCGGCAATACACTTTATCTTTCTGGTCAGATTGGTTTAGATCCGTATAGTATGGAATTGGTTGAAGGCATTGAAGCGCAAATTCGTCGTGTTTTTGACAACCTAAAAGCCGTATGTGAAGCAGCAGGTGGAACTCTGGCTGATATCGCTAAATTAAATATTTTTTTAACAGATCTCTCTAACTTCCAACTCGTTAACCAAATTATGGGCGAATATTTTGCACAGCCCTATCCTGCACGTGCTGCACTCGGCGTGGCGAGCTTACCTAAAAATGCACTCGTTGAAATGGATGGCATTGTAATTATTAATCAATAAGTTATGATTTCAAAAAAAAGCCACCGATCAAGTGGCTTTTTTTTATCCAAAATCTCAATAAAAACGAATAGAATTCCAAATGATTTTTATTGACAAACGATAACAATTATCAATAATATCACTTATCTTATTTATTTCATGTGGCTTGCTGAAATGTACGTGTGCTTATGCCGTGGTATTACAGATCAAGATATTAAAGATGCCGTTGAAAATGGTGCGGGAAGCTATCGTGAAGTCCGCGAGATGCTAGACCTCGGCACATGCTGTGGGCGCTGTGCACCAGAAGCACGTTCGATCATTAGCGCTGAAGTATCTGCGATTGCCTCACGTTTGGCGATTGCGGCATAAATAAGTATTTGTTTCATATTTTAGAATAATCATAATTATAAAATTACTCTTTATGAGTAACTCCTCCCCCGCTTATGACTCTAGGCGGGTTTTCTTTTCTTAAAGTAACCAGAAAATTCAACTCTCATTCCGCATGCTTTTGATTGCGATTTTCATTTGCTGTTCTATAAATTACTCGCCAAAGATCGCATTGTTGTTTAAGATATTTCTCATAAGTTATTGATATTATTTTTTTAGCAGCAGTTTGAATGGAGCTTCCTCATGAAAGGCAATCGTGATGTAATTAATCAGTTAAATCAGGTGCTTTATCATCATTTAACTGCAATTAACCAGTATTTTCTTCACTCGCGCATGTTTAATGACTGGGGTATTGAGCAACTTGGCTCTGCCGAATATAAAGAATCCATTCGTCAAATGAAACATGCCGATAAAATCATTGAGCGTATTCTTTTTTTAGAAGGCTTACCAAACCTACAACACTTAGGCAAACTTTATATCGGTCAACACACGATTGAAGTACTGAACTGTGATGTACGTAAGGTCAATGAGAACATTGAAGCCATTCAAGCTGCTGTGAAGCTCGCTGAAGAGCAGCTCGACTATGTCACTCGTGATCTTGTGCAAGAAATCTTAGAAAAAGAAGAAGAATGGTTAGACTGGACAACCACACAGCTTGATTTGGTTGAAACTGTGGGTATTGAGAATTATATTCAGAGCCAGATGTAAATTTTTATCAATAAAAAACCTGCTTCACGCAGGTTTTTTATTATTTTCAAAATTTATTTCCAAGGGCGGAGATCAACAATTTTAACCACCTCACCTTTCTCTTTATTAATTAAAACAACCATATCAACAGCATTGGCTTTAAGCGGAACAAAACCCGTTGCTTCAGGATACTGAGCCAATATTTGCGTTACATCCATTTTTGCATTGTATTTATCCAATTCTTTTAACGCAATAACATGACTTTGTATCTGCTTTTTTGCTTGCCCTAAGTCCACATAAAGCTCAGGCCTTTGCGCAACATCCACACCTGAAAAAACAGCCTCAAAAGTAATCACATTTCTTTCATGCACATTTTTAGGCGGAACTGCTGCAACCCAATTAGGAAATAAAAAACTTACATTTTGGTACTCAGGAAGAGCCTTTTCAACCTTACGCAAATCTATCTCATTAATACGCACAAGGTCAAAGCGATCCGCATTATAAACCAACCATGCAGGCTTTCCTTGATAGACTGTAAAAAGTCCATAAGTTAATGCGGCTAACTGTAATAAGCAAATAATTGTTAAATCAAGCTTTAGGGTTTTTTTACCTGTTTTATAAACGAGTAATGTTAAAAGTGGACCTATTACCACATCTATACAGAGCATCAGAAGAAAGATATGCATTACACCTGTGGCCACCGCCAAAGGTGCTGGATACCAAATGAAATAAACCAAGCCCATAGATAATAAAGCAATAATGATTGAGACCAAACCATGAACCAAAAATGCTTTTATACGTGCTGACATATGTATATCCCGCCCCCAATTAAGAGCGCCTATTTTATGCTTTAAAGCATATAACGGCAATTGCTAGGTATGTACTTATAGGCTGCAGTTGATCTTACCCCACACCCCCACACTATAGGCTGTCCAGGAATTATGGCAGCACTTGGACGGGCTGAACTTACATCCCCAGAACCCGGTGTTAGAACAATATTAGATTCCAATACTGTATTAATTACACCATCATACTCAATTTCAATTTGCCCCTCATCCATAACTGGCGTAGCTAAATTCGCAATACCAGTAATACTCATACTGCTGACATTTTCAGTTGGGGTAAATTGAAAAGAATACGAACCAGCAACATTGGGACCTGTACCGCTATATGGTGTAATAGTTCCACTGATCATATAACCAAGCATTTCGACTACTGCCAACTTTGCTTCACTTGATAGAACGAGCCCTTCTGAAACCTTGCTTCGTATTGTGTAATTTTGATATGCAGGGATAGCAATGGCGGCTAAAACCCCAATGATTGCAACAACAATCATTAATTCAATCAAAGTAAAACCTTGCATTCTACGCATGATATTTCTCCCTTAGCTTCATATTCTTATTCTATTACTACAATTTTAATGCCAACTATATTTTTACATATATAACAATAACTTGAAATAAAACATAAAGTTTTAACTAACACTTTTTGTCAACAATTCACAATTTATTGACTCAGCTTACAAAGCAGCAAGAAATAAAAAACGCATCCAAAGATGCGTTTTTTATAATTGAACTATATATTAGTCATTAGCATAACGGCAGTTTGAAGGTACATATTTAAATGCAGCTTCTTTATCTGCTTCTAAAGTACAACCCCAAACCACTGGTGCACCTTGAGCTAAAGCTGTATCAGGTAAGCCAGTTGTGTCACTTAAAACTTTACCACTACCTGGCACTAAACGAAGCGTTGAATCTAGTGAAGTTGCTAACTGTCCAGCATAAGTAATTGTAATCACACCATCAGTGTTTTTTGCTGGAGCGGTTACATCAGTAATTTCAGAAATTGCAATAGATGCTACATTTTCACCTTCTGTGTATTCATAACCATACGAACCAGCTACTGAATCGCCTGTACCATCATATTTAACAATCTTACCATTATTACGTGTAGAGAAAGTTTCCGCTACCGCTGTTTTTGCAGCATTGGCAAGTGTTAAACCTTCAGTAATTTTAGTACGTACTGTATAGCTTTGATACGCAGGAATCGCGATCGCAGCAAGAATACCGATAATCGCAACTACGATCATTAATTCGATAAGGGTGAAACCCTTTTGAACTGATTTCATAACATTCTCCACAAATGTTTTGTTAATTTCTTATAAGCTTTTAAGGCTACTTTGTAATTAGCATGTATTATGCCAACTTTTATTATATTTATTTTCAAATAAAAAACAGCACTTTATTTCACTATTTAAAAAATTATTTTTTGTGCTTTGTTTTTTTATGTGACAAAGTGACAAAGAATGTCAACTTTATCACATTTTAGTTCAGCATGATTGGGGCGTTCTCAAGTTCATCGTTTTGGTCCTGTATTTTGTTGGCATAAAACCGATCCAAAATTATCCCAATTTGAATTACACCATCAAGCAAAGCCTGTCGATACTGCTGTTGTGCCATTTTCGCAATAATGGACTGACAAACCTCATCCCATACCAGCTGTGTCGTGGCTTGTTGTATGCCACGATCTATAACAATTTCAACCTTACGCTCACACAAATTAAGGTATAACAAAATCCCACTGTTAAACTCAGTATCCCACACCCCAAGCTCAGCAAAAAGCTGTTTGGCACGTCCACGTGTGTCTAGATAATAAGCCTCTCGAGCAGGCATGTGCCCTTCGATCACCACTTGGATCTCCCCAACATGGCCCTGTTCAGCATTTACCACGGCTTGCGCAATTGCATGTTGATCTTGCTGATTAAAAAAACGTTTACTCGCAGGCATATGCAATAAATGCTTTAACCACCGTTTAAAACTGGGTTGTATTGCTTCATCTAACTTTGGTTCAGTGACGATTTCCGTCGTTACTGTTGTTGTTACCATGACCCTGATGCTCCTCCACCGCCGAAGCCGCCGCCCCCGCCACTATATCCACCTCCGCCAAAACCACCGCCACCACGACCTCCACGCCCACCTCCACCGCCAGAGGAGAGAAAAAGCTGAAAAATCGTTTGGGCTAAGGTGGTGATGAGTAGAAAGAAAATCCCTCCACCAATCAGTAAGCTGGTGATTAAGCCTGCTCCATTCAACAAACCTGCAACTATTCCTGCAACTGCAGCAGTTGACGCACTTAAACGCTTCCCCACCACCAAAGATCCAATTGCCCCTGCAATGAGAATAAATAAAGCAGTACTCAACGTTTTACTTTTAGCTTCTTGTTCCCGATTGGCTTGGTCTTGACGTTGTTGTAGCTCTTGCGCTGCTTGAGCCGCAACTTCAGGGTCAAGATTTAAAATACGTTCAATTTCAGTCAGTCCTGCGTTAATCCCTTGGGCATACTGACCTTGTTTAAAATAGGGGGTGATTTGTTGGTTAATAATACGGTTCGCAATAATGTCAGGAATGACCCCTTCCAAGCCATAGCCTGTAAGAATCTGAATGCGCCGATCATTAATAGCAATTGCAATCAATAAACCATTGTCCTGCTTAGCCGAACCAAGTTGCCATTGGTCTGCAATACGCATGGCAAAACTGAAAATATCCTCTTGCCCTGTGCTCGGAACTATCACCACGCCTATTTGTGCCTTTCCTGTATCATGTAAAGCACGAATTTTTTGACCAATCGCTTGTTGTTCTTCAACACTGAGGACGTGAGCTTGGTCGATTACTGGCGCATTTAAAGTCGGTAAGGCCCGTATCGACTCGCCCTCTGCCATATCATTCGCAACAAGCGGTTGAGATACAGCATCAGCGCTTTTAGAAGTCACGTTATTGGAGGTCTCTGCTTGCTGATCTTGGATCATCTTTCCAGCGATGACTGTTTCAGTCGCACTATCTGTTGCAGTCGCAACCTCCGCCCACGTTAATGAACTTAGACACAACAGTCCTGATAAAATGAATGCAACCATCCATTGATACGGAAACCGTTTCCCCTGTTGTGCTCCCTTCATTCATTCACCCTCTATTCATAACGACAAGAAACCCGACTTAGTTAAATGATACCGTTGGTGCTTTTTGTGCACTTTGCTCCGCACTAAAGTTCGGTTTGGTGTCCATACCAATCACCTTGGCGGTCATGACTTGTGGGAACTGGCGTGAATAGGAGTTAAAGTCTTGCACCGTAGTAATATAGCGATTACGCGCGACAGCAATACGGTTTTCGGTACCTTCGAGTTGAACCTGTAAATCACGGAATTGCTCATTGGCTTTTAAGTCAGGATAGTTTTCTGAGACTGCAATTAAACGTGACAATGCTCCTGTCATTTGCGCCTGCGCTTCTTGATATTTTTGGAATAATGCAGGGTCTTCTAATACCTCTTTATCGACTTTTAAACCTGCAACATTGGCACGAGCCTGTGTGACTTCGGTTAGGACTTGTTCTTCATGTTTGGCATAGCCCTTTACCACATTCACCAAGTTCGGCACCAAATCTGCACGGCGTTGATATTGGTTTTGTACTTCTGACCATGCTGCTGTAACTGCCTCATCTTTGACCTGCAAGGTATTATAACCACAGCCCGATAGGGTTAAGGTGCTCGCAAGGGCAACAACGACAGCAGTTTTTTTCATAAAATTCATTCAGCTATCCTCTTTCTTTTGTATTTATTGCAATAACTTGATTGTAAACACATTTGATTATCCTTTTGTTGCTTTTAGTTAAAGCTTTTAAAAATGAAAAACCGAGTGATCTTGACTCGGTTTTGATTATTCGTTTTTTATGCTTAAACTAAGCAACCGTGTGCAATTCCTGCTGAAAACCTTCTAGTTGATAGTCTTCTGCCAAACGGGTTTTCCAGTATTTCAACAGTTGGGTGTAATCAATCTCTGAGGGATGAAAGTTGCTTTTGTAATAGGACAGATATTCAGGCAGCAATTGCACAAACATCTTGGCCAGTAAATACAATCCAAAGAGATTCCCACCCAATTTCGGTACACTCTTTTTAAGGTCTTGTAAAAATAAACGGCTGGCTGAATAAAAAGTTAAACTGGCGAAACCTGTCGTTACACTGCGCATAATTAAACGACGAATCTTGTCATCACCATAGATATCCTGATAAACATCAAACGCCACCGAGCGATGCTCAATTTCTTCAATAGCATGCCAGACCCAAAGTTTAACGGCATCATCATCCAAGGTACTCAATACCTCAGGATGCCTTAAAATATAGCCACCTAAAAGTGCGGTAAAATGCTCAAAAGCGCAGGTGATTGCGAGCTGAATTTTAGGATGCAGGTTTTTCACATAATCATCTTTACGTGCTAACCATGCCTGAAAACGGTCAAGATTATAATCATCACGGCGCCATGCAGCATTAAAAGCCGTATGTGCTTGAGAATGCATCGCCTCTTGACCAATAAATGCCGCAATCTGCGCTTGCAAATTTTCATCCTTCACCTGCTCACGAACATTGCGCACACTATGCACAAAGAACTGCTCACCGATGGGAAAGGTCGAAGACAATGCTGTCAGCAAATGCGACATGACTGGTGAATTGGCAAAATAATGTCGGCGAATGGCTTTGGGGTTGAATTGCAAACGTCGAATTGTAATACCCTGAGCTTTTGGACGATGTTGATATAATTTTTCTGTCGTCACTTGAGTCATGTCTCTTTCCTAACATTTAACCGAGCGATCTTCAGTATCTGAATTTATCAATGCGACACATATGGCAAAAATGCTTAGTGCGTTTGCAAATTCATCCATTTTTATCGGACTCTCTGCCAGATCTTTTTCGATTTATCCCGAACCACCTCATTCATATCATCTCAGGCAACTAGTAATAATAAAAAAACCCGCCGTAGCGGGTTTTTATGTTGAACGATTTAGATTAAACGTCTAAATAATCCAAAATACCTTCAGCCGCTTGACGACCTTCCCAAATCGCTGTGACAACAAGGTCTGAACCGCGAACCATATCACCACCTGCAAAGATTTTCGGGTTTGAGGTTTGGAATTTATAGGTTTGCTGTTCAGCCGCAACTACACGACCCGAACCATCAAGGTTAATATTCACATTTGTAAACCAATCCGCAGGGCTGGTACGGAAACCAAATGCCAATAAAACCGCATCTGCAGGTAAAATTTCTTCTGAACCCGGAATTGGTTCTGGGCTGCGACGACCACGGCTATCAGGCTCGCCAAGTTGAGTCGTAACCACCTTAACACCTGTAACTTTACCGTTTTCACCTACCACCTCAATCGGTTGGCGGTTAAACAAGAAGTTCACACCTTCTTCTTTGGCATTTTGCACTTCACGACGTGAACCTGGCATATTTTCTTCATCACGACGGTACGCACAGCTCACCACTTCTGCACCCTGACGGATCGAAGTACGGTTACAGTCCATTGCAGTGTCACCACCACCAAGAACAATCACCTTTTTACCTTCAACACTGATGTACTCGCTTGGGTCTTTTTCCCAACCTTGAGTACGGTTGACATTGGCAATCAAGAAATCGAGTGCATCGTAAACACCATCAAGGTCCTCACCTGCGAAGCCACCTTTCATGTAGGTATAAGTACCCATACCCATGAACACCGCATCATATTCTGCAAGCAGTTGATCAATAGTGACATCTGTACCAATTTCAGTATTTAAGCGGAATTCCACGCCCATACCTGTGAAAATTTCACGGCGACGCTTCATTACATCTTTTTCCATTTTAAATTCTGGAATACCAAAGGTTAATAGACCACCAATTTCAGGACGTTTGTCGAATACAACAGGTTTCACCCCGTTACGCACCAAAATATCAGCACAGCCTAGACCTGCGGGGCCCGCGCCAATGATCGCGACTTTTTTATCAGTCCACTTTACATTTGACATATCTGGACGCCAGCCGAGTGCAAAAGCGGTGTCATTGATGTATTTTTCAGCATTACCAATCGTTACTGCGCCAAAACCATCATTTAAGGTACAAGCCCCTTCACATAAACGGTCTTGCGGGCATACGCGACCACACACTTCTGGTAACGTGTTGGTTTGGTGACACAATTCTGCAGCTTGGAAAATACGACCTTCCGCAATTAACTTTAACCAGTTTGGAATGTAGTTATGTACTGGGCATTTCCATTCACAATACGGGTTACCACACCCTAAACAACGGTGGGTTTGGTTTGCTGCCACTTCCGCTGTAAAAGGTTTATAAATTTCCACAAACTCTGCTTTGCGGACCTGAATCTCTTTTTTCTCTGGATCTTGGCGTGCTACATCCAGAAATTGAAAGTCATTGTTTAGGCGCTCTGCCATGTCTCTCTCCGTGGGTAGGTGCAGCCCGTTTATCTCTCGTCTGCACCTGCCTATGTATCAGCAGTAGTGGAATTATTGTGGATCAGCTTGAGTCGTTTTCAACAACGTCTGTAAGTTGGCAGCTTTTGGTTTCACCAACCAGAATTTACGACTGTAGAAATCAAACTCGTTACGGATCTTGTACGCCCAAGCACTACCAGTCTCAGCAATGTGTTCATCTAAGATACGACTTAAGAACTCTTTATGTTCTTCCATCGACTCAGTCGAAATACGATTCAGCTCAATCAGCTCGTGGTTGTAATGATCAACGAAGTCATTATCAAGGTCAAGAACGTAAGCAAAACCGCCTGTCATACCTGCACCGAAGTTGTGACCCACTTTACCGAGTACAGTCACGATACCGCCCGTCATATATTCACAACAGTGATCGCCCGCACCTTCAATTACGGCAAAAGCACCCGAGTTACGTACCGCAAAACGCTCACCTGCTGTACCTGCTGCGAATAATTTACCGCCCGTTGCACCGTATAAACAAGTGTTACCAATAATCGCAGTTTCTTGGGTTTGGAAAGGCGAACCTTTTGGCGGGAAGATCGACACACGACCACCTGCCATACCTTTACCTACGTAGTCGTTCGCATCACCCTCTAAACGAATGTGCAAACCACCTGCGTTCCAAACGCCAAGAGATTGACCAGCAGTACCCACTAAATTCAGCTTAACAGGATGTGCTTCCATGCTGAGGTTGCCATAACGACGCGCAATCTCACCTGAAATACGTGCTCCAATTGAACGATCACAGTTACCAATGCTGAAGTGATATTCACCTGTGGTTCCAGCTTCAATGGCTGGCAACATTTCAGCAATCATTTGCTCAGCCAGTAAACCTTTGTCAAACGGTGCATTACCTTCAACTTCACAGTACTGCGCCTTACCTTGTGCAGAAGGATGTGACTCCAGTAATGCGCTCAAATCAAGGTGTGCATGCTTTTCAGTTTCACCTGGAAGCATTTCAAGCAAATCTGTACGACCAATCAAGTCTTTAAGGCTTGAAACACCCAACGCTGCCAACCACTCACGTGTTTCTTCAGCAATAAACGTGAAGAAATTAATGAGCATTTGTGGCTCACCAATATAATGTTCTTGGCGTAAATGATCTTGTTGAGTCGCCACACCCGTTGCACAGTTATTCAGGTGACAAATACGCAGGTATTTACAACCTAAAGCAATCATTGGCGTTGAACCAAAACCAAAGCTTTCTGCACCTAAAATAGCTGCTTTCACCACATCTAGACCGGTTTTCAAACCACCATCCGTTTGAACGCGGACTTTACCACGTAGGTCATTGACACGAAGTGCTTGATGCGCTTCAGAAAGACCCAACTCCCAAGGAGAACCCGCATGGTGAATTGAAGACAATGGCGATGCTGCTGTACCACCGTCATAACCTGAAATAGTAATGAAGTCGGCATAAGCTTTTGCTACACCTGCCGCAATAGTACCCACACCCGGCTCAGATACTAATTTCACTGAGACCATCGCTTGAGGATTGACTTGTTTTAAGTCAAAGATCAATTGCGACAAATCTTCAATTGAATAAATATCATGGTGCGGCGGAGGAGAAATTAAGGTCACACCCGGTACCGAATAACGTAAACGTGCAATTAAGCCATTCACTTTACCCCCTGGTAATTGACCACCTTCGCCCGGTTTCGCCCCTTGCGCTACTTTAATCTGCAAGACTTCAGCAGAGGTTAAATACGCAGGCGTTACACCAAAACGACCTGAAGCAATCTGTTTGATTTTCGAGTTACGAATGGTGCCATAACGCGCTGGATCTTCACCGCCCTCACCAGAGTTTGAACGACCACCAATGGTGTTCATCGCTATCGCTATCGCTTCGTGTGCTTCTGGAGACAATGCCCCCAAAGACATGCCAGCAGAGTCAAAGCGCGGTAAAATCGCTTCTACAGACTCGACTTGATCGAGAGCAATCGAGTTGTCTGTTTTTAACTTTAACAAATCGCGAATTGTCGCCACTGGGCGGTTATTCACCAGTTCAGCATATTCTTTAAAATCTGCATATTGACCAGAACGCACTGATTTATGCAGAGCATTGATCACGTCTGGGTTGAATGCATGATATTCCTTGTCAAAGACAAATTTCAGCAAACCACCTTGATCAATTGGTTTCCGTGTTTTCCATGCAGTTTCAGCCAATTTCTTCTGATCATTTTCCAGATCAACAAAGGTTGCACCTTTGATACGGCTCGGTACACCTGTGAAGCATTTTGAAACCACTTCTTCAGACAGACCCACCGCTTCAAATAGTTGACCACCACGGTAAGAGGCAACCGTAGAAATCCCCATTTTTGAAAGCACTTTTAACAAGCCCTTTTCAATGCCTTTACGGAAATTCACTTGTGCTTGGATTGGGTCACCCAATAGCTCACCTTTTGCAACCAAGTCATTGATCACATCATAAGCAAGGTAAGGATAAATTGCTGTCGCACCAAAGCCTAGAATAACCGCAAATTGATGCGGATCACGTGCCAATGCTGTTTCAACAATAATATTGGCATCCGTACGCAAACCGACATTAATTAAGTAGTGATGCACAGCACCTGTTGCCATTAACGCATTTGCAGGTAAGAAACCTTGGCGGATTTTCTTGTCAGACAACACCAATAAGGTTTTGCCGTCACGAATTGCCTGTGCTGCTTCTTCACAGATACGCGCAATCGCTGCTTCTAGACCTTCAGATTCAGCATAATTTAAATCAATATCTGCAATTTCATAGCCTGTACGACCTAACGTACGGATTTGATGCATTTTTGAATTTGACAACACTGGACTTGAAATAATCAAACGATCTGCATGCTCAGGACCTTGTTCAAAGACGTTCTGTTCACGCCCCAAACAAGTTTCCAATGACATCACAATTGATTCACGCAATGGGTCGATTGGTGGGTTGGTGACCTGAGCAAACTGTTGACGGAAGTAGTCCGACACATGACGTACTTGGCGAGACAAAACTGCCATTGGCGTATCATCACCCATTGAACCCACTGCTTCCTGACCGCTTTCAGCGATTGGACGAAGCAATTGGTCACGCTCTTCAAAGGTCACCATAAACATTTTTTGTGATGCTTTCAGGTCATCACCTTTTAAGCCTTGATCACATAAATATTCTTCTAGCTCTGGACTACCTTGTACACGAACTGAGTTTTCACGTAACCATTCACGATATGGACGCATTTTTTTCAAATGCGTGCTGACATCTTTAGTATCGAGCATTTTACCTGTGAAGGTATCAATCACTAAGATTTGACCTGGACCAACACGACCTTTAGAAATCACATCTTCAGGCTCGTAACCCCATACACCAATTTCAGATGCCAGTGTGATGTAACCATTTTTGGTAATCACCCAACGTGCTGGACGTAAACCATTACGGTCCAACATACAAATTGCATGACGACCATCTTGGATCACGAGACCAGCAGGACCATCCCACGCTTCCATGTGCTTCGAGTTAAACTCATAGAATGCACGTAAATCGGCATCTAAAGTTTCAACGTTCTGCCATGCTGGCGGAACCAACATACGCAATGCACGGAACAAGTCCATACCGCCACCCACAAGAATTTCAAGCATGTTATCTAAGCTTGAAGAATCTGAACCAGTACGGTTCACAATTGGGTTGAGTTCAGTTAAACCTGGCAATAATGGGTTTTCAAACTTCGGCGTACGCGCCATCGCCCAGTTACGGTTCGCAGTAATGGTATTAATTTCACCATTATGCGCCAGATAACGGAATGGCTGAGCCAGAGGCCAACGCGGTAAAGTATTGGTCGAGAAACGTTGGTGGAACACCACAATATGCGACTCAAGACGTGGATCTGCCAAATCTGTATAGAAGTCAGCAATCGCTTCAGGCATCATCAAGCCTTTATAGCTAATCACTGTTGAACATAATGTAGTCACATAAAATGATGAGTCATTGCTGAGCTGCTGTTCTGCACGGCGACGTGCCAAGAAGAGTTTACGGTTAAACTCAACTTCAGAGACACCCATTGGGCAGTTCACAATAATTTGTTCAAATGCAGGAAGTGACTGCATCGCAATCGAACCCAAAGCATCGTTATTGGTCGGGACTACACGCCACGCCAAGACTCGACAGCCTTCAGATTCAATTTCTTTATTTAGAATTTGTTTCGCATGTGCTGCAATTGCTGGATCGAGGCTTAAAAACACCGTACCGACAGCAAAAACTTCACTGAGTGTAATATCACTGAGTTTTTTCGCTTCTTCGCGGAAAAACTGTTTTGGCATTGCTAAGAGTAAACCGCAACCATCCCCTGTCTTACCATCTGCAGCAATACCACCACGGTGGGTCATACAGCTCAGACTATGCATAGCAGTCTTCACAAGGTCATGGCTTGCATCACCCTGCATATGGGCAATTAAACCAAAACCACAGTTATCTTTAAACTCATCCGGTTGGTATAAACCTTGAGCGGGAGCTACAGTATTAGGCGATGGCATGTGCATAGCGTACCCTTCTTTCTACAGGCCCTGTCGGGCGTCTAACAATCTAATTACTTCTTGCCGATTCGTTCAATTGACTCATATTCAGATTCTGATTGAAGTACAGCATTTTTTCCTCATACCCAAGATAGACTGATTTTCATCTTTATGCATGTCTTAATTGAAAAAATGTATGCAACAGTCACGCACTTTTTTAAGGCGCTTGATCGCTACTATTTCGCTCATAAATCGAATCTTTTTTGCGCCAAAACAGTGACATCAACTCAATTCATGCACCATTAAAGCAAATTTTATGCCAATAATTTAATACAAGCATTAAACACCTTAGTTTTCTTAGGTTTATGTTTTTTACTGTAAATTAAGCTCAAGATTTGGCTAATTAATCGCACCAAATTAATGCAATATAAGGGTTGCGAAACTTTTTTGCTCCATAATGACCCAATTTTAATTAAATGGATCGGTCACTTCTGGCTCAATTATTTTATTTTGCGACGCACCATCCACCGCACTTTGCGACTTCTGCACATCAACCACATTGCCTTCTGCATCTCGACGAGTAACCGTCGTTGTGGTAGTAGACTGGTTATTTTGCGTAGCAACACGTGCTGCCTGTTGACGTGCTGCTATGGTTGCTTCATCAATTACAGGTACAGCGGCTGGTTTCAATTGTACTGCATAGAGTTTATTACTCAATCCAAGCTCATCAGCCCCCATGTCATTGACATACCCTGCATAGCTTTCAATTTTTTCGACTTTGGGTTGTACCGATTTTGGTAAAATTAGCTTTAATTCACTCAGCGCATTTTTCGCTTCGCTCACATTTTTATAAACCCCATAGAGCAGAACATATTGTTCGATCTGGTTTTCACCCGTCAACCTTAAGTAACTAAAAGCTTGACGATCAGATTGCCTTTGCAAAAAACGCTTAATAATCGCTTCTTCTGATACTCGAAACAGTTCAATTGTGCTGTTCTTTTTATTTTCCTGAATGAATTTGCTGCCACGAAATTCAGCCTCATGTTGTGCAACTACGGCTACACGGGTGGTCATATCCAAAGGCTTTACTTCATCAATGAATGAGCCTAAATGTGCGGTTGTCGCGACTTTCTCTGGTTGAATTTGCAGCTCAACTTCTGATTCTGCTTTCTTCTCCACCTCAACCACAGTTTTTTGATCTGTGATTGCCCAAAAAACCAAAGCGCCAAACAAGCACGCTCCTCCGAATGCAAGCCAAATATAATTTTGCTTTGTCTGCCACTTGGTTCGAAGGGTTGTTGCCATAGTAAGGTTATGCCTGTTCTTGGTTGGCTAAAATCGCCTGTTTCATCAATTCTACATCAAACGCTCTCGTAATGATGGCCTGTCCAACAGCTTGCATCAAGACTAAGCGAAGTTGCCCATTAAGTACTTTTTTGTCATGTGCCATATATGCCAAGAAGTCATCAAGGGGAATCTGCGGACATACTATCGGTAAATTTGCACGTTGAATGATATTTTTTGTACGTAGTACATCTTCGGCACTGATCCAACCCATACGCTGAGAGAGATCCGCCGCCATCACCATACCTGTCGCAACCGCCTCACCATGTAACCATTCACCATAGCCCAGATAAGATTCAATCGCATGACCAAAGGTGTGCCCTAGGTTCAATAAAGCTCTTTCGCCTTGCTCTTTTTCATCATTTGCAACGATACGGGCTTTATGTGCGCAAGAACGATACACAGCTTCTGCCAGTGCAGCTTCATCGCCCTGCACCAACGCATCCATATGCTGTTCTAGCCAGATGAGAAAATCAGCATCCCCTAAAAGCGCATACTTAATGACTTCAGCCAAACCCGCAGATAGCTCACGTGGTGGTAATGTTTTAAGCTGAGACATATCTGCCAAAACCACTTGGGGCTGTTGGAAAGCCCCAATCATGTTTTTACCGAGTGGATGATTAATCCCTGTTTTTCCACCTACACTGGAATCGACTTGCGAAAGAAGTGTGGTTGGCACCTGAATAAAGTAAACTCCGCGCTGAAAACATGCCGACGCAAAACCAGCCATATCCCCGATCACACCGCCACCCAAAGCTAAAACCGTACAATCACGATTAAAGCCTGACTCTAGTAATGCATCAAAAATCAGGTTCAAGTGCTCAATGTTCTTATATTTTTCACCATCAGGCAAAATACAGGTTGCTACTGTTTTTCCCAACGCTTCAATCGCTGTAACATAACGGTCTAAATATAACGGCGCAACAGTCTCATTACTCACAATCATCACTTGTCGACCGTGAATATAAGGCTCAAGCAAGGCTTTCGGATCTAGATCACTACCAATAAAAATCGGATAACGGCGTTCGCCAAGTTCAACATATAAGGTTTGCATGGATCAAATCACTTCAAAACTGAATCAAAATTACTTTACAAGAATCAAGCTTAAAATACGCTGCGCAAGATCACGAGCAGCCCCTTGATTAGTCTCTATAATATAGTGTGCAACTTCACGGTATAAAGGATCACGAACGTTCAACAAGTCACGTAACTTTTGTTCTGGATTCTCCACTTGAAGCAGTGGGCGATTTTTATCACGATAGGTTCGCTGCAGTTGAATTTCTACAGGAGTATAAAGATAAACAACAATACCACGTTGTTTTAAAAATGCGCGATTGGAAGCCTGAGTTACTGCCCCACCCCCTGTGGCCAAGACCAAATTAGGTCGAGACGTTAACTCATCTATAACAACTGTTTCACGACTACGAAAACCCAGTTCACCTTCTTTTTCAAAGATCCATGGAATCGTTGCCCCTGTTTTGCGTTCAATCTCATGATCACTATCAAGAAACTCTCGCCCTAACAGTTCAGCTAAATGTCGTCCTACAGTTGTTTTTCCTGCCCCCATAGGCCCTACCAAATAAATATTTGGTAGGGTTTCAAACTCTTTGCTTGGCAAGGAGTCACCTTTTAGATTTGTTCAAATTGAAAATATATTAATGATTTCTTGAAACAGTGTCATTAACAATTCGTGGTGTCACAAAAATCAATAGCTCAGTTTGTATCGTGGTTTTAGTACTACTCTTGAATAAATTACCCACTACTGGTAAATCCCCAAAGAATGGCACTTTTTGATAGTCACTACGCTTTGTGTCATCAAAAATACCACCAAGCACCACAGTTTCGCCATCATCTACAAGTACGTTAGTTTGCAATTCACTGGTGTCAATTGCAAGACCGTCGTTGGTAATATCACCAACCGAGTCTTTTTCCACCAACAATGCCATCTGAACTTTACCATCAGGGGTAATACTTGGCGTAACTTCTAATTTTAAATTAGCTGCGCGGAACTCAGTTACCAATCCTTCCGTTGCACTCCACGTTTGATATGGAATTTCTGTACCCCTTAAAATATAGGCTTTTTGTTTATCCCCTGTCAGTACTTTCGGTGCAGACAAAACCTCACCATGTCCATCTGCCTGTAGTGCCGTTAATTCGAGATTCAACATATAATCAGAAATTTTTAATAGACCAAAGCTAAAAGTTCCAGCTGTTGATGTTGTTAAATCTACACCTAAATCAAAACTTGGCTGATAATCTCCGCCCCAAGTTGTAGTACCAAGCTTCTCTGCACTCCACTTAATCCCCAACTCACGAGAAAAATCTGTAGTCGCAGTCACAATACGGGCTTCCACCATCACCTGCTTTACCGCCACATCAAGCAAATCAATCATACGGCGAATTTTATCAATATTCTGTTGCGTATCATTGATAATTAAAGTGTTGGTACGAGAATCAGAAACAGCACTACCACGAGCACTTAACAAACTTTCCAACGCCAAAGAATCTGTACCTGCCGTACGGTTTGCTACGCTTCCTTTGCCATCACGAGAATCTTCTAACAGTTTCAACACATCTGCTGCTTTTGCATAGCTTAGTTGAATATAATCTGTTTGAATCGGTGCAAGTTTAAGGTTCTGTGCAATGGCTTTCGCTTCATCTTCCTCAGATTTAATCAATTCGGCTACAGGCGCAATCCAAATTACATTACCATTACGTCGCTTATCCAAATTCTTGGTTTTCATAATGATGTCAAGTGCCTGATCCCATGGTACATCCTTCAGGCGTAAGGTAATATTGCCTTGTACCGTATCCGAGGCCACCATATTAATGCCCGTAAAATCAGCCAATAGCTGTAGCACACGTCGCACTTCAATATCTTGAAAATCTAAAGAGATCTTTTTACCTGTATATGCACTTGGCGCTTTCGGTTTCAGAGGGTTCTTATCTTCAGGACGCTTCAAACTAATCGTAAGCTTATCTTCTGCTTGATAAGCCATATATTCAAAACTGCCATTAGATTGAATCGTAATCAATCCATTTGAACCATCATTTTGAGCATCAATCGTTGAGACAGGCGTTGCAAAATCGTTCACATTCAAACGACGTGATAAATGCGCAGGAATTTTATTCCCCAAAACGCGCACCACAATTTTACTGCCTTGTTGCTTCACATCGACAGGAGTGTTATTACCTTTTAAATCAATAACAACTTGACCTTCACCGTCTGAACCGCGTTGAAAGCCAATATTTGAAATCCCTTGTTCATAGCGTGGTGCTGCTATAGGCGTTGCTGCAGTCGGATTTGCCGAATTAATCTTTAAAATAAAAGTATTACCTTCAACTCGTGTCGTAAATGCACCCGCATCTGCCAAGTTCACTGTTAAACGCGAACGTTGCGCATCTGAAGTTACATCTACTGAACTTGCCTCAGTCGTTGCAACTGCAATGCTACCTTGCTTCAAATTTTGTTGTGCTTTATCAAAGTCTAATACCAGTCGAGATGGCTGTTCTAGTTGATATGCTTGTGGTTGGGGTGGCAATCCGTTAAACATGACACGAATTTCGGTTCCCTGTCCTGGAATTTGCATCGGGACAATATTGGTAATACTCACTTGCGCATTTGCAACCTGCATGACCGCTATTGCAATTGCACCCATTGAAAACTGACGGAACATATGGTTCATCGTATTGCCATCCCCAAATATAGAATCTCTAACACTATTTTTCATTTTTATTCCTTTTCCTTTTTTAAGGCGTCGGCCCAATTAACACTAGGCTTCTTGGGCGCTCGACATAACCCTCACGCCCATCTGGAATAATTTCAACCAAATCAATCTGCGTTGCGGTGATATTGATCACGCGACCATGATTCATCCCCAAATAACTTCCACGTTGTACACGCTCAATTTCCCCATCTGGCGTTTGAATCAGCGCCAAAATTTGTCCATTTTGACCACGCATACTTCCCTTCATATTGAGCGTTTCAATCGCATAACTTTCTAAAGGCTGTAATTGACGAGACAAATTTGGATAAACCCGCTTTCCAGCCATAATTTTCAATTCAGCAGCCAAAGAGCTTGGCATAAATGGACTCTTTAATTGATGTGCAGCATAATTAAACGTAGGCACTGGAGGAAAGCTTGGCGCAGGATCAATCGCTAAAGGAGGTTGATTGCGAATTTCTGCCATTTGCATATTGACCGCATCGATACGTGAGTCACAACCAACAACAAATAGCCCTATGCAGAGACTCAGGAAGAGTTTTTGATATTTCATTACTTAGTACCTCCTGCGTCAGCTTTCGCATCATTCTTTGCTACTTTCTTATCATTTTTTTTAGCCTTTACATCTACATCTGTAGTTTCTGTCGCTCCTACATAACGATAGGTTTTAGCTTTTACACTATATGAAATTTGCGGAATATCGGTCTTTTTATCATTAACACTTGATGCCGAGATATCAAAATCATGCAAAGTCACAATACGAGGTAAAGCAGCGATCCCACTAACAAATGAGCCAAAGGAATGATAATCACCCGTCGCTTCAATTGAGATCGGTTGTTCTATAAAGAATTCTTGGCGAACTTCAGGCTCTAAACGAATATTTTTAAATTTAAGACCTGAATTTACACCACTGACATTAATATCTTCGACCAAACCTGGGATTTCGGTTTCTTTCGGCAGTTGTTCTAACTGCTGATTGAAATTCGCTTCCATCTCCTGAAGCTGTGCTTGATATTGTTGTAAATTACGTAATTTTGAATCTTTTTCGCGAAATTCATTCAGTAAATTTTGCTCTTGTGCTCGCGCATTAGATATTGCATCAAGTTTAGGCTTGATCGCAACAAAATAACCAAAAGCACAAATCAGTAAAATAATAAAAATCCAGCAAGTCAGCTTGACTGAGAATGGCCAACTTCCATAATTATTCGGATCCAGCGTGTTAAACTGCTGAAAAAACTTATCAACAGTCATCTTTTTCTTTGGCGCAGCATGGCTTTCTGGTGTTAATTCTTCAAATTCATCGCGACTCATTGTGCTGCCCCCGCTGTTGAATTATTCACTGCATTTGCCTGTTCTGGTGCGGTTTCATCGGTTGCAACTGGCTGAGCAATCTCACCCAAATCTGCTGTAACCACAAATGTGCCATACCCCTCTTCCACACGTGGCACAATTGAACTTGGCGCCTTATCTTTCTTCTCATCAACAGCCAAGAACGAATTCATGAATGCATTTCGATACCAAGCAGACGCCTCTAGGTTACGTAAGAATTCAGCCACCGTATTTGGACTTTCAGCCTTGCCCTCAATGGTGAATTTATCCCCAGTACGAGAAAATTTAGTAATATACATATTACTTGGGGTGACACGTACCATTTCATCGACTAAGCGAACTGCTACAGGGCGTTGACCTTGTAAACCTTGAATCAACTTCATTCGCTCTACAATTGCATTACGCTGTTCTTGTAGACCTTCCAATGACTTTAATTGCACATCTAAGTTTTGATTAGTACTCATCACCAACTGATTGGCTTGCTCTTGGTCTTCAAGTTTTTGACCATAATAAAACCAAGCTAAGGCAACGGCTAAAACCCCAACAAATGCGGCCCCAATACAGTAAGCAATAAATTCTTTTTTTCGTTTCTCTCTTAACGCATCACGCCAAGGGAGTAAATTTATTTTTGCCATTAATCAAAACTCCTCAATGCCAATCCACATGCCACCATGAGTGATGAAGCATCATTTTCAATTTTTTTAATGTCGATTTGTGGAGAAAAGCCCATCTGTAAAAATGGGTTGGCAATGGTGACCCGATAACCTAATTTTTGTTGTAATAATTTCGCCAGTCCTGGGATATTGGCATTCCCCCCTGCCAATAAAATATGGTCGATCTCATTGAATTGAGAAGATGAAAAGAAGAACTGTAAAGAACGTGCAGCTTGCTGTACCACAGCCTCAAGAAAAGGCTCAAGTACTTCAATGTCATAATCATCAGGTAATGTACGACTTTTTTTGGCGCGCCCAGCTTCTTCAAAAGACAAACCATAACGGTTTTGAATTTCTTGGGTCAATTGTTTCCCCCCGAAGACCTGCTCACGCGTATAAATCACTTTATTGTTTCGCATGACAGAGAGAGTGGTCATGGTATGACCAATATCTAAAATACCAACTGTATTCACACCCATCGGTAGAGTGTCAGAAAAGACCTTAAATGCATTTTCTATGGCAAAACTTTCAACATCGGCAATCTTCGGTGTCAAACCCGCAAGCTCTAATGCTTCAGCACGTGCTTCAACATTCTCAATGCGTGTTGCAACAAGGAGTACATTGACACGATTGGGATTGGCCAAACGGTCTGGAAGGACTTCAAAGTCCAAACTCGCTTCATCTAATGGGAATGGAATATATTGCTCAGCATCATCACGAATCTGAATTTCACGTTCGTCATCGTTCATATCGGCATCCATTTCAATGATTTTAGTAATCACCATGGAAGTCGGAACTGCCAGTGCTACATCTGTCGATTGAACATTGGCCAAATTTACCGCACGCTCAAGGGCATCACCAACTGCTTCTGGATTCAATATATTTTTTTCGACCACACTTCCTTCTGGTAAAGGGACAAGTGCATAGCTCTCCACCCAATACCGATTGTTCTTAACAGAAAGTTCCAATACCTTAACAGAAGTCGAACTAATATCTACTCCTATTAACCCCTTACTTGGCTTACGATATAACCTGAGCACAGTATCATTCCTATTATTTTTTTATCCCCAAAAAAAGTAACCCACTAATTAGTCTGCGTCTATAATTTTATACGGATACAATAACTCATCTAACATTCCGTATGTGTACAGGATATACTGACCGCTAATTAGTTTGCCATTAGCTCTTATTAAAACTTACTTGTTATGAAAAAGCTATCTTGTTCGGGCCGTGTTCATCCATTTTTTTTGATCATTATTATAATGTTGGTCTCAATTCCAATGGGTTTTTATGGCATGTATCTCTATATTGCCCCATCTTTGCCGCAAATGACAACTCTAAAAAAGGCGCCATTACTAAAACCTTTACAAGTTTATAGTGCGGATAACCAACTCATTTCGGAATACGGTGGCAAGCTCTCTGTACCCGTAGATTACGATCAGATCCCGCAAAGTTTTATTCATGCCTTTTTAGCGGCGGAAGATTCTTCTTTTTTTGAGCATAGTGGTATCAGTTTTAAAGGTTTAGGACGTGCAGTCAGTGAAAGTATTACTGGCTCAAACGTCCAAACGGGTGGCTCGACCATCACCATGCAAGTGGCCAAAAACTATTATCTCAGTCCCGAGCGTACATTAAAACGTAAATTGACTGAGGTTTTTCTAGCCCGAAAAATTGAACAAAATTTGACGAAAGAGGAAATCTTAACCCTCTATGTCAACAAGATTTTCTTGGGTAAAAATGCCTACGGTATCGCTGCCGCAGCTAAAATTTACTACAACAAAAGCTTAGACCAACTCAGCATTGCACAAATGGCGATGATTGCAGGCCTGCCTAAAGCGCCCTCGAAATACAATCCAGTGGTCAACCCCGAACGTGCGTTAGAACGTCGTAACTGGATTTTGGGTCGCATGCTCCAGCTCGGCTACATCAATCAAAGCCAATATGAAAAAGGCATTGCAGAACCGATTAACCTCGATATGCCTGATCGTGGGGTAAGCAATCGATTTCCCTACATCGGTGAAATGGTCCGCAGCGAACTGATTGAAAAGTTCGGCGAGCATGCCATTGACTCTGGTTATAAGGTCTACACCACCATCAACAGTGAACGCCAAGCCTATGCTGAACAAGCGGTACAAGATGGTTTAGAAGCCTATGACCGTCGTCATGGCTGGCGTGGTGCAGAAGCTCATGACAAACCCTTAAGTAGTTTTAGTGCGTTTGCCAACACCTTCCCTGCTGAAGTCACCCGTGTCAATCAAAATAGTTTTGATGCCTTAATGCAAGATGGCTCAACGGTGACCGTGCCATGGTCTGGCATGTCTTGGACACGCCCTTATCGCAATGCGAATGCGGTAGGCGGTGCACCATCAAGAGCATCCCAAATTGTTAAAGTGAAAGACATTGTACGTCTGCGCCCCAATGACAACAAAACCTCATGGGCTTTGGTACAACTACCTAAAGTTCAGGGCCAGCTGATTGCACTTAATCCAAATAATGGTGCTGTAGAAGCACTGGTTGGTGGTTATAATTTTTATCAATCTAAATTTAATCGAACCACACAAGGTTGGCGCCAACCAGGTTCAATTATTAAACCCTTTGTTTACGCACTCGCTTTAGAACGCGGTATGACACCGTATAGCATGGTCAATGACAGTCCGATCACTATCGGGAAATGGTCACCGCGCAATGCCGATGGTCGCTATTTAGGCATGATTCCACTGCGTCGTGCACTATATTTATCGCGTAACACTGTGTCTGTTCGACTCCTGCAAACTGTGGGCATTGAAAGAACACGCCAATTGTTCATGGACTTCGGCTTAACCGATGAACAGATTCCGCGTAACTACACCATTGCGCTCGGAACACCTCAAGTTTTACCAATTCAAATGGCCACTGGATACTCTGCCTTTGCCAATGGCGGCTATCGCATTCAACCACACTTTATCAACCGTATTGAAGATGCGTATGGCAACATCATTTATCAGAACAATCCTGAATATGCATGTATCAGTTGTATTTCTCAACAAGAATCAAAGCCTCAATCTGCTGACACCATCACACCTGATGATGAAGTGATTGAAGTCACCAACCAAGAGCTGAACCCTGTTGAAAAATCAGCGAATCCAGTGGAGATCAATAGTGACTATCGCCAAGCACAACGTATTTTAAAATCCAGCTCTGCTTATGATATGGCCAATATTTTAAAAGACGTGATTCAACATGGTACAGGTCGTGCTGCTCTACGCATTGGGCGGGATGATTTAGGGGGGAAAACAGGAACCACCAATGATGCGAAAGATGCTTGGTTTGCAGGCTTTAATAGTAAATTGGTAACTGTGGCATGGGTCGGTTTCGATCAACCGACGACTTTAGGACGCCGTGAATACGGTGGTGTAGCTGCCTTGCCAATTTGGACAGACTTTATGGCTAAAGCCTTACAAGGTACACCTTCTTCTTGGGTTCAACTGGACGCCAAAGCCAAAGCACCAGTTCAGCGCCATCAAAAAGGAGCTGTTCAAAGTAATTTAGGCCCGACCCCGCCTTTAGCACAGCCCTTGTATCGACCTGCACCAGTGGTGGTGCCGCGTTCTCCTGAACGAGACTTTGATGATTTACCGGGTGAAGAGGAAACACTGGTTCCACAGAACAGTGCTCCGCCAACCATGCAAACGCCACCCAAAGAACAACCCAAACCGAAAGCCGATGCACTCGATCATTTGATTGATCAAGTCCAATAATAAAAATGCCCGCAGATTAGATTGCGGGCATTTTTATACTCATGCTTTTTTCTGAAACAGTAAAATTTGATACTGGGCGTGTAACTCAAAAGCTGTTTGCGCCTCCAAAGCTTCACGGCGCTCTGATTTTGCCTTATAGGCATAAGGCGTCATCGCAATCAGGTTTTTTAAGTCCTGCTGATTAAGCTTAAATTCAGCATCAACCACATCATCACTCACCAAGTCAAACACATCACTCAACTGTTCTACAAATTTGCTTGGTTCATGCGGCTTGACCTCTTCAAACAAGGCCTCACGCATTGCATATAGATGCTGAGACGCAGGCGTCACCACCAACAAGTATCCTTGTGGCTTGAGCACCCTTAAAATTTCCTGTTTTGGAATCGGACTAAATAAACTGCTACATAAATCAATTGACTGATCCAGTACAGGTAAGGTCGCCCCAGTACCCACCACCCACGTGATATTTTTATTGATTTTCGCAGCCACTTGCACTGCATTTTTCGCAATATCA
Source organism: Acinetobacter sp. TUM15064 (assembly GCF_008980265.1). NCBI lineage: Bacteria > Pseudomonadati > Pseudomonadota > Gammaproteobacteria > Moraxellales > Moraxellaceae > Acinetobacter > Acinetobacter sp. TUM15064. The sequence goes on from NZ_BKFU01000010.1 coordinate 72,798, forward strand.
ACACCAACACATTGCAGCACTTCTGCCTGCATCGCGTCTGTGTAATAACCTTCACCACAACCAATATCCAGTAAGTTTTCAATCCGAAGCTCGCGTACTTTGTTCACCACGGCTTGCTGTAAAGGTGCATAATACCCTGCACTTAAAAATGCACGGCGTGCTTGTACAGACGCTGGTGTATCCCCCGGGTTCTTACTGTGCTTGTGTTGTACGACATGCAGATTGACGTAGCCTTGTTTTGCCACATCATAACTATGTGAATTCGCACAGCGCCATGTTCTTTCGTTTAAAGTTAAAGCCTCACGACACACAGGACACATGAGCAGATTCATTATTTTCTCCAAGACATTACCTCAGGCATAAAAAAAGCCGGCAAATGCCGACTGTTTTCATCCTTTTGCTTAGCGCAATTTTAAGGTCATTAGCCCTAAAACTACCAGCATAATTGTGATAATCCAGAAGCGAATCACCACTTGAGTTTCACGCCAGCCTTTTTTCTCATAATGATGGTGTAAAGGTGCCATCAGAAATACCCGCTTATTGCGCATTCTGAGTGAACCAATTTGTAAGAAGACTGAAATGGCTTCCACCAAGAACACACCAGCCATAATGGCAAAGACAATTTCCTGACGAACCATTACAGCGATTGTACCGAGCATTGCACCCAATGATAATGCACCCACATCACCCATGAAGACCTGTGCAGGATGTGCATTAAACCAAAGGAAAGCTAAACCTGCACCAATCATCGCAGCACAAATCACTACCAACTCTGAAGCAAAGCGCACATAAGGAATATGTAAATAATTGGCAAACCGCACATCGCCAGCCAAATAAGCAAATACCCCCAGACCCGCAGCAACCAACACCACGGGCATAATTGCTAAACCGTCCAAACCATCAGTGAGGTTTACAGCATTAGAAGCACCATTAATCACCAAATAGGTGAAAATGATGAAACCAATCCCCAGTGGAATCACCGACAAAGGAATACTTAAATCTTTAAAAAACGGGATCAGCAAATCCAGCATATTTGCAGTATGCACAGGATTGGTCTGTTGCTGTGCAATCACATACAGTGCAATACCTGCCCCTAATGACGCAACTGATGTCCAAAAGAATTTTTTACGTGCAGGTAAACCCGCATTGTCTTTATAGCGAATCTTGATCCAGTCATCAGCCCAACCCACGGCACCAAAAATCACCATCACTGCCAAGACGATCCACACATACGGATTGGATAAATCTGCCCATAACAGTGTTGAAATACCAATCGACATTAAAATCAACACACCACCCATAGTTGGTGTGCCCATTTTTTTGGCATGATTTTCAGGAGCATATGAACTCACGGCTTGACCATATTTGAGCGCTTGCAACTTGCGAATCATCACAGGACCGAGCACTAGACCAATGGTCAGTGCGGTTAAAACACTGAGCAAAGAACGCAATGTCAAATAACGAACCACCTGAAACGAGCTATGGTAGCCCGCCAGTTGTTCAAATAACCATAACAACATTTAGAGTTTCTCCATCAAATCAGCCATCAACGTTTCCATATGGGTATAACGAGAACCTTTAAAGAGGAAACTCATTGACTGGGGTTGATGTGTTTCAATTAAACTATGTAAAAAAGGCAATGCCTGCTCTTGAGTTAAAAAAGCCTGCATTTTTTTGCCATATTGAGTGCTGCGTGCACCTTCTTGTGCAGCAGGTGCAAACTCACCTACAGCAACGACGAAATTCAGCCCTTTCACCGAAACCAAATCACGTCCCAACATATAGTGTTGCTGTGCCGCAGCACTGCCTAGCTCACCGATATCACCCGTCACCATCACACGAATACCATCTTGCTGTGCAAGTACTTCGGCAGCAGCACGCATAGAGGTTGGATTGGCATTATAGGTATCATCAATAAACAGATGCGCACCCTGTTGAATAAAGTTTAAACGCCCCTTCGCCCCGACCGCTTGCTCTAAACCCAGTACAATATCATCTAAAGCAATACCAATTGCCAAGGCAAAAGCGGCCGCAGCAGTTGCATTTTGAACATTATGTTCCCCAGCAAACGGCAAATCCACCTGACGCACCCCTTGAGGTGTGTTTAGGCTAAAGGTTGCCGATTGTGCATGTAATTCAATCTCAGTGGCAAAAATGTCACCACCTTGACCAAAACTAAGCACCTGTTCAGTTTGTACAGCTTGGCGAATGCTATCGGCAAAGTCATCGGCCGCAGGAACAATCGCTGTACCATTTGCAGTAATATGCGCATAAATCTCAGACTTGGCACGGCAGATACCATCGCGTCCACCGAATTCACCCAAGTGTGCTGTACCAATATTGATAATGCCTGCAACCAAAGGTTGGACCAAGTTCGAAGTATAATCAATTTCACCTTGATGACTTGCCCCTAGCTCCATCACCGCATATTGATGTTCAGGGCGAAGCTCAAGCAACATGACTGGTACACCCAAGTCATTATTCAGATTGCCTCGTGTCACCAAGGTGGGCGCTATACGTGACAAAATACTGCCTAGCATTTCTTTGGTGGTGGTCTTACCACTACTGCCCGTCAGCGCAATCACTTTTAACTGTGGATACTGTGCACGGCGGTAAGCTCCTAGCTGCCCCAGTGCCAAACGCGTATCAGGTACCACCAACTGGCAAATCTCTGCATCAATAGGCTGGCTCACAATGGCAACTTGGCAACCTTGTTCAGTAACTTGTGCAATAAAAGTATGCGCATCAAAACGCTCACCTTTGAGTGCCAAAAATGCATCACCCGCTTCTGCATGACGTGAATCCGTCAAAATACGCTTAATCTCCGTATTGGGTGCTTTGTCGTTCAACCAATAACCTTGGGTTGCTTCGACCAATTGTGCTGCTGTCCATGGCATTAAAGGCACTGTGCTTGTTGTAGAGGTATGCATACGACTTCCTTAGTGTGCAGGGTAAGCAGAATCTGTAGTGTGGGTTTGGGTATCAATGGCTGACTGGACTTCAACGACATCATCAAACCAATGCCGAACACCCTCTATTTCTTGATAATTTTCATGACCCTTGCCTGCAATAACCACAATATCCCCCGCTTTGGCATGCTGAACGGCAAATTTAATTGCCTCACGACGATCACGGATTTCATGCACCACGCAATCTGCAAAATCAATGCCTGCTTTCATATCTGAAAAAATTTGCTCAGGATCTTCGGTACGTGGATTATCTGAAGTTAACATCACCACATCTGCCCCATTTAATGCAGCTTGGGTCATGAGTGGGCGTTTACCGCGATCACGGTCTCCACCACAGCCAAATACTGCCCAAAGCTGGTGTTCTACATGACGCTTCAACGTGCTTAAAACTTGCACCAGAGCATCAGGCGTATGTGCATAATCAACCACAAACAAACGCGCATCATCTCGAATCACTTGCATACGGCCTGGTGCACCTTTGAGCTGTGCTGTTGTTTCAACAACAGTGGTCAGATCGAACCCTGCTTGTTCCACCACAATTAAACTTGCGACCAAATTTTCAATATTAAAATGACCGAGTAATGGGTTTTGTATGTGATATTCAGCATGTTCCGTACACAAGCTAAAATTTGCACCTGTCAGGCTATATTGAATATTCTTCACCTGATAATCGGCAGGCTGGGTAGTTGAGTAAGTCAATATTTTGGGTTGAGCTGGATTATTTTGTGCGGCTTGCATCATGACCCCAGCGTGCTCATCATCCAGATTGATCACAGCGACCTTCAATGACGGAAATTGAAACAAGCGAGATTTGGCTTCGGCATAAGCCTCAAGTGTGCCGTGATAGTCCAAATGGTCACGACTTAAATTGCTATAGGCTGCAATTTCAATTTCACAACCCGCTAAACGGCCTTGCTCTAAACCATGTGAAGAAGCCTCAATAGAAGCAAATTCCGCACCTTGGGTCGCATAGGTATATAGCGCATTTTGTAAATGCACAGCATCTAATGTGGTATGTGAAGAGGCTTCTAGATTCGGCAAAATACCATTGCCTGTGGTTCCCATCACCGCACATGATTTACCTTGGAGCATCAACAGTTCTGCAACCAAACGAGCAATCGTGGTTTTACCATTGGTTCCCGTGACCGCTAAAATCCGCGCAGGCGTAAAAGGATGACACGTCAACAAATATCGTTTCTGCCACTCTCCCATGAGGTGACGCACATTCGGCACTACAATGCTGTTTTCAAGCCCGAGTTCAATTTCACTCACCACCGCCAAGGCACCTTTGTCTAAGGCCGTTTGTGCAAATTGAGCTGTCTTTTCAGGTTGTGAGAACGAGGTCAGGGCAATAAAGATTTGTCCTGCCTGTACTTTACGACTATCAAGAACAAAACCCTGAAATGGCTGTGTCATCCATTCAGCAGTTGAGTTAACGGTGTAGAGTTGTTGAAATGTAATAGACATTCATCACCTATCTCTTGATTTCGGGAGAATCTAAGGGTTTATCTAAAGGAACGTTCATTAAACGCAAGGATTCTTGCATAACACGGGCAAACACAGGTGCCGATACAGTACCACCATAGTAAGTGCCTTGTGGGTTTTCAACCACGACCACCATCGCCAAACGCGGATCACTCACAGGTGCAACGCCAGCAAAAAGCGCACGATATTCGTTGGTTGAGTAACCTTTACGGTCAGCACGTAATTTATGTGCTGTACCTGTTTTACCACCTACACGGTAGCCCGGAATGGTCGCACGAGTCGCTGTACCACCTGGCAAGGTTGCAGTTTCCATCATCAGCAAGACTTGATCCGCAATTTTTGGATCAATCATTTGCTCACCTTGAGGTGGTGCATCCAACTTATACAAACTCAAAGGCATTTTTACCCCTTTGTTTGCCAACATGGCATAAGCATCCACCATTTGCAGCACAGTGGCATTCAAGCCATAGCCATAAGCCATTGTTGCAACTTCGGAAACATTCCATTTACTTGGTGGTAAGATTAGACCACCACTTTCACCCGGAAATTTCACTGCCGAACGTTGACCAAAGCCCAAACGCTTATAAAACGTTGGCAAAGTTGAATAAGGGAGTGAAAGCGCAATTTTTGCCACACCGACGTTCGAGGACTTTTGAATAATGCCACCCAAAGTCAATGGGCCATAGTTATGCGTATCACGAATGGTATGGTTGCCGACCCGCATCGAACCTGGAGTAGTATTCACCACGGTATTAGGTTGATATTTTCCACTTTCCAAAGCCATAGAAATGGTTAAAGGTTTCATGGTTGAACCTGGTTCAAAAGAGTCAACCGCTCCACGGTTACGCATGGCATCTTTATTCGATAAACTATTTTTATCATTCGGGTTATACGATGGCCATGACGTCATCGCTAAAATTTCACCCGTTTTTACATCCACCGCGATGGCTGTTGCAGAACGGGCATTGTTCGCTACACCCGCAGCAGTCAACTCACGGTACATGATGTACTGCAAACGCGAATCTATACTGAGGGTAATATTTTCCCCTGGCTCAACTTCTTTGATTACTTCTGGATCTTTAAAGCGATTGCCTTTTTTGTCACGAACGACTTGCTGTTCACCATCAATACCTGAAAGACGTTGATTGAGCTGCATTTCCAGACCTTCAATGCCTGAACCTTCACTGTTGGTCAAACCAATAATCTGTGCATTCGGCTGGGGCTGAGGATAATAGCGCTTGTAGTTCTTTTCGGTGTACACCCCTTGGAACCCTCGCTTCATAATCAGCTCTGCCTGCTGTGGCGGGACTTCTTTTTGCAAAACCAAATACCGTGAACGAGGGCGCTCGTTCAACTTTTGCTTTAATTCGGCCCGATCCATGCCAACAGCATCAGCCAACTCATCTAAATTTAAATTTTTATCAGGCAATTGACGTTTCAATTTACGATTATGCGGATCATTGGCTAATTCAGCGGTGATTTCATCAAATAACTTTTTATTATCAAAATAATCACGAGGATCAATCACCACTTTCATAATTGGTGTACTGATCGCCAAAGGTACACCATGACGGTCATAAATTACGCCACGCATGGCCTTAATTTTTTCAGTTCTTAAAATATTGGCATTGGCTTTGTTTTGTAAAAATTCAGTATTAATCACCTGAACATAAAAAGCACGTCCGACCAAAGCAAAGAAGCAGGCTAAAACCACTGCCCACATCAGATAAAAACGCCACATCTCAACCTGTAACGCTGATTTTTCAGTCACCGCTTGCTGTTTTTTACGGGTGGGTTTACGCTTTTCTACCATGTTGCAGCGGCCTTATTTTTTATTTTCTGAAGTCGTGGGTAAAGAAATTACTACGGTTTGTGCCGCAGGAGGTGAATACATTCGAAGTTGTGTCACTGCGCGCGTTCCAATTTGTGCAGTTGCGCCAAAGGTTTGCTGTTCAATCAACAAACGCCCCCATTCTGCATTCAGGTCATCGCGCTCTCGCATAAAAGAGCTCATTTCACGATAGTCATGTCGATATTCAAAAACTTGTAAGACCACCATCATGGCACTGATAAACACCAGCACCAATAAAATGGCATAAGCAATGAACTTCTTAAACTTTAACTTTGTTGGAGTTTTTTCAACGACTTCAGTTTTCATTATTCGCCTTTTGCTACTAAGCGTTCTGCAACTCTAAGCCATGCACTACGTGAACGTGGGTTGGCTTTCACTTCGGCATCACTTGCTTTCACACGTGATACTTTCTTTAAACGACGCGTATCTACGCGTTGTTGTGGCATGCCCCAGCCCAAATCTTCTTCAAGTGTCGACTCTTTTTGAATAAATTGTTTAATTAAGCGATCTTCTAGTGAATGGAAGCTAATGACCGCCAAACGACCATTCGGCTTTAACACATCTACCGCCTGCGGTAGAAAAACTTCAATATCTTCTAATTCTTTATTAATGGCAATACGAATGGCCTGAAAAGTTCGGGTTGCAGCATGTTTATTTTTTTCCCATTTCGGGTGTGCCACTTTCACAATCTCGGCCAGTTGAGCTGTGGTTTCAATCAACCCTGCAGCCTTGATAGCTTTCGCAATACGTCGGCTATAACGCTCTTCGCCATATTGGAAAATAACATTGGCTAAGGCTTCTTCTTCAATATTCACCAACCACTGCGCTGCCGTTGGACCTTGCGAGTTGTCCATACGCATATCAAGCGGACCATCTTTCATAAAACTAAAGCCACGCTCCGCCTGATCAAGCTGCGGTGAAGACACACCCAAATCTGCCATGACTCCATCAACCAAGCCAATCCCACGTGCTTCGAGCTCATATTTCAGGTCAGCAAAGCTGGCATGAATAATTTTAAAACGTGGATCTTCTTGTTCTAAAATAGCCGCTGTTTCCAGTGCTTGTGGGTCTTTATCAAAGCCATAGACACGCGCATTTTCATCCAGTTTAGATAACAATAAACGGGTATGTCCGCCACGACCAAACGTGCCATCAATGAAAATTCCTGTATTGCGATCTGCTACCAAAGCATCAACAGTTTCGTGAAGTAATACAGAAATATGCGACATAAAGACTCAATACGATCGGAAGGAAAAATGTAACTGCACATTATTACCTTGTTTTAACAAAGCTCCAAACGACTTTTTGTACGGAAATATTACTTTTCATAGACAAAACCGTTTCAAAACAGCCACTGTCATAAAAAAAGCCTCCCGTAGGAGACTTTTTAAACAGCATCAGCAAAGCGAGCCTAACTCATTTACGGTTATTTGAGATCTGATCGTAAATTGCCCCATTCACAAAGTGAGTCTGTTGCGCTTTCGCCCAGCCCCCAAAAACCTCATCAATGGTGAAAGTTTGTAAGGGTGGAAATTGCGCTTTATATTTTTCTAAAATCGCAGCATTACGCGGACGGTAAAAATATTTCGCAGCCATTTCCTGACCGATCGGTGAATATAAATAGTTAATATAACCTTTGGCTAACCACTTATTGCCATTTTTTTCAACGGTCTTATCTACGATTGCGACAGAAGGCTCAGTTAAAATCGAGATCGAAGGATAAATAATCTCGAATTGGTCTTTACCTAATGTTTTTTGTGTCACTAAGGCTTCATTTTCCCACGTCAATAACACATCACCTATGCGACGTTCCGCAAATGTCGTCATTGAAGCACGTGCTGCAGAATCCATGACTTTTACATTACGGTACATTTTACTGACAAACTCTTTCGCTTTGGTGTCATTACCACCAGGTTGTTTCAATGCATAACCCCAAGCGGACAAATACACCCACCGTGGCAATCCGCCTGTTTTTGGATTTGGCGTAATAATTTGTACACCAGGCTTGGTTAAATCCGACCAGTCTTTAATTTTTTTCGGGTTACCTTTACGCACCATAAATACAATGGTCGATGTATAAGGTGCCGAGTTATTTGGAAACTCTTTTTGCCAGCCTGGTTGAATTTGACCAGACTTCACGATTTCATCAATATCATTGGCCAAAGCCAAAGTCACTACATCGCCTTTTAAACCATCCACCACCGAACGTGCTTGCTTACCTGAACCACCATGTGACTGTTTAAACTCGACCGTTTGTCCTGTACGACTTTGCCAGTAAGCAGCAAAAGACTGATTAAATTCATCATAAAACTCACGTGTTGCATCATAAGATACATTGAGCATAGTACGATCCGCAGCTTGTGCTGAAGTAACACTCAATGTCAGGCCTGATGCAAATAAAGCAGCAGTCAGAATAAATTTTAAATGGGTTTTCATAGCAACATTAAATTAAATATCTAAAATTATGCTAAATATATGAAACAAAATCACAAACCACAATTCGTGTTTCATGATTAAATTGTTGCGACCTTTAATTTAAACAGGATTAATCCACTGTTTTTATTCAAAATAATAATCCGCTCTTTATTTCTTCCAATTAAATAGATTTTTATGCTTTAAATATGCAGAAAGTGAATATATAACTATTCACTTTCACTGATCAAACATTCATTTATTAAGCTAAGCTACTTATTTTTCAGTATAAATTTGATCAAAAATCGCACCATTCACAAAATGGGTCTTTTGCGCTTTAGCCCATCCGCCAAAGACATCATTAATATTAAATGTTTTTTGTTTTGGAAATTGTGCAATATATTTATTCGCGACCTGTTTATTCCGCGGGCGGAAGAAATGCTTTGCAGCCAACTCTTGCCCTTTAGGCGAATACAAATAATTTAAATAGCCTTTAGCCAAATTCCGATTGCCATTTTTGTCGACGGTTTTGTCCACAATCGCAACTGATGGCTCAGCAAGAATCGAAATAGACGGATAAACAATATCGTATTTGTCTTTACCCAAACCTTGCGTTGCCAGTAAAGCCTCATTTTCCCAAGACAAAAGCACATCGCCAATCCCCCGCTCAGCGAATGTGGTTAATGAACCGCGTGCGCCTGAATCCAGTACTTTGACATTTTGATACAGTTTTTTGACCAACTCTTTGGCTTTGGCATCATTTCCACCAGGCTGTTTCAATGCATAACCCCAAGCTGATAAATAAATCCAGCGTGGAGCCCCTCCTGTTTTGGGATTAGGGGTAATAATTTCAACATCTGGCTTGGTTAAATCATTCCAATCTTTAATGTGCTTTGGATTACCTTTACGTACCAAAAACACAATGGTTGAAGTATAAGGAGCAGAGTTATTTGGAAATTCTTTTTGCCAGTTTTTATCAATTTGTCCCGTATTGACGATTTCATCAATATCATTGGCCAATGCTAAAGTCACTACATCAGCTTGTAGCCCGGTTGCAACTGCCCGTGCTTGCTTGCCAGAACCACCATGCGACTGCTTAAAGTTTACCTCCTGACCTGTTCGGGTTTTCCAATATTGCCCAAAAGCTTGGTTATATTCTTGATAAAACTCACGAGTCGGATCATAAGACACATTTAAGAAATCTTTTGCTGCATACGTCGTTGCAGCCCAGCTCCCCAGTAACACAAAAACAGATGTCGCTAATATTTTTTTCATTGCTTTATACTCTTAGTGAATTTTCCCACTATATAAACAACAAAAAATCAGCACAATCATCTAGTTATAATTAATTATGACTTCAAAATCGAATAAAAAGATATCTTTTGAATGACTAAGCTCTATACTTTTTCTCATAATCATCGCGGAGCAAACACTGATTTACGCATTTAAAATTTGAAATCTTCATGTTATCTCCACACTTGTTT
>NZ_BKFU01000011.1:0-82342 GCF_008980265.1 Acinetobacter sp. TUM15064
AACCACCTTCATGACCAATCAACCGCTGAAAGGCCTGATCAAATGTAATGGAATTTGTGGGTAACGTGGCAAAGCCTAATAGTTTTGGTACAGGATGAATTTCAGGCTGTTTCTTCAAACGTGCAAGTACCATGGCCACACCAACAAACATCCCCACCCACTCAGCAATGTTTTCTGGGATCTTATTTTTCAGCTCTTGTGGGATTACATTCCACACACCTAAAAACTGCTCTAATAATAAAATCAAGGCATAAAAAAAGGCACTTGCTGCGCCCACTTGTACTGACTTGAGTTTCCAAGCCTGTTGCCAATTTTCAATAAGTTTCATTTCAATTTCCTTCAGGTATTAAAAAACCGCCCTAAGGCGGCATATAGTTGGTACGTTATTTATTCAAATCTTCTCTGGCTTCCTTAAGCTCCTTAACCACCTCAATAATGGTCTTCCCCTCTTGTTTATTGATGAAGTTAAAAGTCCACCGAACCACAGCCCAACCCGGCAAACCACATACAAAGAAGAAACCACCCAAAGCAATCATTCCCCAAATATCTGTTACCCACTCATGCAGCCCCCATTTCACGATAATAAAAGCGCCTCCAGTCAGACTAGATACAACCGTACAAATCAAACCCACTGCCCACTCTTGTGGCGAGCGAGGCAAACGCATCATGATGACAACCGTTGCAACAAGTGCTATTGCTAAAGTAACCATAATTGCTGCACCGTAGAACTTTAAAAACGCAGCAAAACCACTTGTGGACACTGGTTCCATTTATTTCCCCCTAATTTTTGGCAATAAAAAAGCACCCTCTTGGGTGCCATATACTTTCTAAACTTAAACTTCAATTTGAATCACTTCACCCAATGGTGCGAGTCGCTTGATCTCACCATCAGATACAAACACGGTTGCTCCTAAGTTATAGCGGGTTGAACTGGTGACTAGGTTTAAACCTGATCCGCCCACCACCAACACTTTGTAATTAGGGTGATCCACACTGGTAATGGTTCCTACAAATTCTGCAGCTGTAGGCAGTAAATCAATTAAACGCTGTAATGCATTACTCACGATTGACGCGCTCCACTTTCACGGTTTGATTGACCACTGCATGACTGAACGAGACGCTGACACTATCTACAATGCCCCACCACTCTGTATTAAAAGCCAGTACTTCACCTGGCACACATTCACCGACCTCAGGTGAAATCGGCATGCTATAGGTATGGGTTTCAATCATTCCCGCTTTTGCAAGTTTAGCTTTACCATACGCCGCCATGCTGACATGGTTAAACAATGGATTATTTTCAGGCTGAAGTAAGGTGTCCGCACTTGTACCAGTACGCTTTACTTGAGAGACCAAAGCTTTACGATCATTGGTCAGCGTGATGCCGTTGTAATCTGGATAGATCTGGTAATCAGTCGACTGACTCACCACCGCAGACTCAGGCAACAAGCGATCATACTCAGCAATCGACAATACATCCCAAAAGGTCTTTTTATACAGCGGTTTAATGGTTAGGGTATTACTACCCTTTTCGCTATAGATAAACCCGCCACCGCTTTCAACCACCATCTTGATGGCGTCGATTGGTGCTAAGTTGGAATAATTTAAGCATTCACGCTCAACGATCCAGCCCAACGCATCAATCAACTGCCAATTCAGTACCGTATCGCTAAATACACGATCCAGCTCCGCCTGACACAACTGAACGGAGGTTCGATCATTCTCTTGTAAGAATGAGCGTAAAGGCGCAGTCGGTGCCGCAAGCAGTGCGGTTTGACTGCGACCAATTAAGGTATAGGTGTCTTGGACGAATTTACGAGAACGTCGACGGTTCTCAAGCAACATTTGATGCTCGGTACCATTCACTACAATTCTTAAAACTACAGGTTGACCATTAATCGGTTCAAGTTTGCTAATCTGGGATGCCGGTACAGTCAAAGTGTAGGACCAACACCAGCAGCTGCGATCAGTGCTGTAATTCCCGTCATAGACTTCAATCTCTACGCCATTATCTAGGCGCGTCACAGATAAATTGTTCAATATGTACCACCACTCACGATTTGGTATGCCAGGTATGCAATCATCTGCACCGAAGTTGAGTGCAACATTGTGCGAATCTACCTCATTGCAGAGGCATACAAAATTCAGATCACCTGTACCCTGATATTCAGGAATTTCAGGCTCTGGCCATGGTTCAATCGGATGCTTGCGATAATGGATAGATTTGGCTTTATCCCAAGGAATTTCGTCCTGCGTGACCAGCTCCAGTCCTTTATCCCAATCAAAGCTAAAACGCTTTTCAAAGACATGCGCGACTTGATGTGAAAACGAGATATTGCGCCGCTTTCGGATCATCTCCTGATGGACGAACTCACGATTAAATCGAAGTTTGATCGGCTCATCGAAATACAAATCACGCGTAATCCGAATCTTCAGATTTTCTTGCCAACGTACACTTTGGTTGCGACTGAGCTTCGCGCCCTGGTCAAATACTGCATGAATGGATTCAGATAACGTTCGTCCACGCTGAAAGCCAATGTCACTACCATGGTTGACCACCAATCCACAGTCGTAAAAAAAGGTGTCATTTGACACCCTTAAGACTGGTTTTGCCCATGGAATTTCGGTTGATCCAAGCCGGGTGATTGCACTTTCAAATACAGCACTGAACTTCAGCTCAACGCCCAGCTGATGATTGATATCAAATGAACCTGAGATTTGTAGGCCTAGATGACAGTTGATTGGAATTCTTACTTGTCCATGATTCACTGGGAGCGCATTAGTACCAGTGGCTCTAAACTTAAAAGCAGTTTTAACTTTTATCTGAGCAATCGAAAATGTAGTCTCGCCGCCAAAATTCAAAGTCACATTATGACTATCAACTAATCCCAACTCATTTTTAAAATTTAACTCAACATTGAGCGCATCGGGTGGTGTGTAGTTTGACATTGACCACCCCTATTCAGGTTCAATAAATATCGCATCAAGTTGTTGGGTTGACCCCAACACAACCTCGTAACTATCCAGCTGGATTTCAACCCCCATATCCAAGTCAATCACTGCTTGACCTGCTGCATTGTATAAGCGTGCCCAAGTCACCGTAGCAGATTTAATTGCCATTGCTGTATTGCTTGAATATAACTCGATTGAGTTTTCATTTACTTGCTTGACACAGGGTTTGGGTAGAGTCAGCGTAACCAAGCGTGCTGATGGGTCTGCAGCTACCTCTTCGGATGCTGGTCGTACCCCATCGTAATACACCATAGTTGCTTGCCCCTCACCTTGATCTAAGTTTGCCGCCATTGCCTGCAGCATAACCATTTTTACAAAGTGTGACGGTTCTGTCATTTCGGCACCACGTTATCTTGAATGACTGCGTTATATTGATTTTGCGGATGATGAGCTACGATAAAAAACTTGGTTTCTGATAGATGATTAAACTCATAATTCCCACCGCTATCTGTTTGCGCATCAGCGATTAGTCGTCCTGATAATTTTTCAAAGAGTCTAACTCGGCATGGAATCGGAGTATTTTTTTGGCTTACAGAACCTATTATTTTTAGACCTACATTCTGCGTTCTGATTTGATCAGATGTAACGCAATATGCAAGTTTTGGCCTTAATTTTAATATCATAATAAACGCCCAATCCTTAAAGCTATTTGACCATACCCCCCTGAGCCTGAGGCTGATGCTGCAATTAACGGAGCTATAAACAAATCACCTGATTTCTCAAAAATAGCATAATTGCTATAAGGTTTATTTTGAAACACCCAACAACAACCTGGTAATTCGCCCCGCAAAACTGTTTCATTAATAAAAACTGGTGAAATGGGCACCAAACCCATTAATGATGCTGACCCAATGTAATCTGAAGTACCGCTATAGATTGTATTAGACACCCCTAACGATATTGATTGTGATGTAGCATAACTTGCTGCCTGATTGTATGCTCGTTGCAAAAGAACCAATTGATTAGAATTATTCCCTGCAATGCCCGTATACCCTTGTTTATTTGATGTACTACTAGCCGTATTATTATTTAGAGTTGCTGATAAGAATGTGCACGCATTATCTGCTGCTAGAAACGACTCAAATGCACCAAATCCATAAGTTAGAGCATACTGACCACTGGGTGTAGCAACGGGTAGTATGTAAAAGTAGTCGGATGATCCAACAACCAAATAAGATCTATTTCCACTTGCTGGAGCGGTGGCATCAGTACTTGTTGCTACACCATACTCAGCTGCATTTGCGTAATACCAGCGCGCCCACCCATTAACCACCGCTGAACCACTACCACTCCCGACCCAATTTTTATCAACGTTCGCTGAGTCGTAGGGTGCTTGCACGCCCGACAGCGTATCAATCCCTGTCATATTTTCAACAATGCCCACTTTGGCAAATTTGGCATATGTTGCTGTATAAGCAGGATCAAGCTCGTCGACTACACGTAAATAAGGTCGACTTGGTAATAATGTATTCTTAGAGCGATATGCTGCTTTCCCGCCTCCTGCCTCATTCGTACTACTAAATGGCTTTTCCCACCCCAGTGGTGGCAAAGATGCGGTGATTGAGCCTGTAGCTGTTGTCACGCTTGGAGCGCTTGCTACTTGAAAAGTCACACTCGTCGCATTCGGTACTGTTAAAATACGATGTTCACCGTTGTATTCAGCTTGATTCGCACCAACGATCTTGATTACCTGGTATTGCATCAAGTTATGTGAAGCACTAAACACAGCTGTTACTGTTGTTCCCACTGCTGTCAGTGTTGATACGATCCTAAGACTGATTCCATTCACCAAACACGCATCCAAAACACCAATCATTGAACCAAAAGCATTTTGAAGCTGTGGTGCATTGTTATTACTATGTACAAAAAACTTAATGTCTGTGCTTGCAACCATTTTGATTATCCATAAAAAAGACCGCCGAGGCGGTCATATTTGAATTAAAGATTAAGCCACCCGGTCAATATCACCGCGCAGCATGATTTGGAATGAATCAGACAACACTGTCGGCTCCGACTGCTTCACAGTGCGAATCACCCAAATCGGATGATTGGCTGCAATGGTGTTAAAACGTAGCACATTGCCAGATGCCCAACCATTACCCCAACCTTCCTTTTTGATGGTGAAATAAGGTGCATTAGTCACTGGATTCATAGGGGTGCAATCCGTTGTAATAACACCCGTATCAATCTGGCCAGAATATTCACCAATGATCCGAAACGCTGTGGTACTTGTAAAAACAATCGCCCAACGCTCCTGAATATTGCCTTTGTTGGTGACTTCAATTGGATATAGCGTATCGTTATAGTTGGCTGAGATAGCGGCTCCAGTAGCCTCATCATTCCAAAGACTATCCCAAGTCGACTGCACAAACTTACGGGTGTAACGTGCTTGCATATCACCAATCACCAGTGCTGAGCCAACAATCGTATGAGCTGGATCATAATTGTGGGTCAGTGGCTTGGTAAAAGTCACTTGGCCATTGATTTTGACATCACGGACTAAACCCATATCCTGATAGCGATACTTGGCTGAGATAGGTCCAGTCAGATTACCTAAGGCAAAATCACCGTTTAAAGTCACTTTGCCGTAGTCATAATCAACCACGTACAGATCAAATGGAACCTTAATACCATCCGCATCTTCAAGTTCACACCAAGAGATCCGTGCATCATTCAATGGGTAGGTTTGGCCTGCAATATAATCGGGTAATTCCTGCGACTTACTCGCACTCACTATCCCAATTTCACCCGATCGGAAAATCGGGACTCGACCATCAATCGGCAAACGCACTGCAGACAAACCCAGTAATTCAGCATCAATCGGGATATAGCTATAACCGACTGCGCTGTATTTTATGGTTTCAGGCAGCACCATGATGGGCTTATGAATCCACTGCTTACCGTCTTTTGCATACTCAAGTTCAGCTACATACCAATCCTGCGCCATAACTTCAGCACGGTTGGCAGAAGTCACTTCAATCTTTTGCCGAAAAACAAATTGGCCATAACCTTGGTCAAAGTTAAAGAAACCATCACAGTCTGCTGTATCAATGGTACCTGAGCCATCAGGGGTGATATTTAAGACACCTCCCTCTACCTTTGTTGCCGACAAAGTTAAGGACTGTGCCCGGATCGGGATCATCGGTGCACGGTATGAGACTTGGTTAGTTTGAACATTCTCCAGTTGAGTCACCAAAGTCTCTAAGGTTGGGTTATTTGTACCACCCACATCCCAAGCGGATAACTCAACGGCTCCATTCCCATAATGGATCTGACCTGCCACTGTTCCTGCACCCGTAGTCACCGATGGATTACGATACAGCGAACCGAGTTTATCAACATAGGTTGAACTGGCTAAGGTAAAACGTATCGAACCCGCAAGAATCTGCTCGGCAAAGCCTTCGGTTAAATCCGTTTTTAAGATAGAACCGATGATGGTATCCGACCAAGTCGCAGCGCTGGAACTGTCTCGATAAGACACGCTCACCGTTACTGCAGTTGCAACTTCATTCAGACTCAGGGTGTAGCTCTCCGTTGTATTTTTATACTTGATTGTTGCCCCAAGCATGCCGGCTGCAATCGCCTCTGCACTGGTGTTGTACTGACCATAATAAGCCTGCACGATCTTCTCACGCTCGATCGTCTCAAGTGTAGTGCTGGGGGTAATATTCATCGTACGTGATGCATAGTTAATGGTGCCTTGTTGCTGACCGTCACCATTAAATAGGCGTCCAGTAGTAGCATCAACTGGCATATCATGCAGTTCAACCTCCCCTGTGTAGCTCATGTACTTCACAGGAACTCGCACTTTTACAGACTTGGGGATCAGGGCTGCTGAGCCATTGTCCAGTTCAACTGTAATTGATCCACCAGAAGGTATTGCTGTAAGACTAACAGCGGACTTGGTACCTTTCTGGCCTGATACATTAAATGTGGTACCACCATTCGGTAACAAGGTTGGCATCAGCTTCGCTACACCATCCGCATAATCAATGGTGCCTGTGGCATCTCCAGTGAATTGCCCTTGGCCGTTATCGGTTGCAGACTTGGCAACACCGTTTAATAACCAGTTAACTATTAAGGTACCAGCCACAATCGAATCGTTTACAGGGATCTCGACATAGACTTTATTAATCGTTAACACGGCGGACACATTGGGATCTTGCGCATTCTGCGAGATAAATACCGTCGCCCCCATTAATGCATCGGTATCCGCTGTATCGACTGCAGCATAGATCTTTTGGATAGAAGTACGACCCGTGGTGCGATCAAGTTCTGAAATATCATTGAACAGGTTATTACTTTCACCGTCGACAATTTCACGGCCTGAGTATTTCCCCCCACCATCATCAGCATCTGTACGGATACGCTCTGACTCAAGGAGCTTTAAATTATTGGTTTCAATTGTCATCGCTTACCTCAATGAATCGCATGGTGACGTTAAAATAAGTATCAAGTGATGT
The DNA here is from genome assembly GCF_008980265.1 of Acinetobacter sp. TUM15064. Taxonomy (NCBI): domain Bacteria; kingdom Pseudomonadati; phylum Pseudomonadota; class Gammaproteobacteria; order Moraxellales; family Moraxellaceae; genus Acinetobacter; species Acinetobacter sp. TUM15064. The sequence continues at coordinate 7,476 of NZ_BKFU01000011.1, forward strand.
TGCTGGGGTGCCTTTGACTGTAGAGCTTTCCAGTGCACCGTCTTTATGATTCCAGATCACATTGAACACACGATGGTCATGTGGCCATTCATACTGAAGCGTGAATTGCTCCTGCAGGTTCTGCCACAAGCGAAGCGTGTTCAGGTCGCTCAGCTTGATCCAACCTTTCGTTTTATTGGCTGGCTGCAATGTGATTGGTCGACCTGCTTGCTTGCGACCCTCTTGAATAATCAAAGCTCCACTGATGGCATATTCTTGGTTCTGTTCAATTGCAGACCAGTTTTCATCGGACCAAAAAAAACCATCCTCAAGTTGGATGGTTTCTCCGGTCGACTTTCGTGTTAATCGCATTACGATCTTCCTTTAATTGCTTCAAGTTCTCGCATCATTTCCTCAAGAGCTGTGGCTTGATCGGGTGCCGCTGATACTGTTGCTGTCTGCCCTGTTCCCATATCAATTTTGATCTCCACGCTTTGCTTTGTCTCCATACCTTCCATTGGTTGAATATCAAGACTAGTCGCAATAAGTGGTGCATCAGGCACGGCGGAAATTTGCTGAGCTGAATCACCGCCATTCGACAGTAATGAAGCATTACCACCACCTGATCCGCGTGATTGTGATTTAGCATTCAGCTCATCAGTACGCGCTTTCATTTTGGCCTTGAAGTCATCCCAATGATCATTGGTGGCTTGCTGCTCAGCACTGATCTCGGGTTGTTCTCGTGAAGTCGCTTGGCTGACTTGGCTCACAGTACGCTGAGTCTCGATTGCTGCTTGCTGGATCTCGCCAAGTTTAGTGACTGTGGCTTTGCCTGTGGCGTCTAGTTGAACCTCAAGCCCTAAATAAGCCGCCTTAGCATTAGCAGCTGCCATGACTTGAGCATTACCAGATGCTTGAGCTAATCGCACAGTTTCTTCATAAGCTTTTTGCAACCCCTCTTGAGTGGCCTCACCGCTTTTTATGACGGTATCGAGGTCAGTTAAGGCATTTTCCGCAGCTAATTTAAGTTGCTCTTTGGATTTAATTCCAAGTCGCTCCATTGCGGCTTCTGCAGGGCTTAGAGCAGCAGGCAATTCCTGACTTGCACGCTTAATGGCTTGCAAGCCCATCTCAACTTGTGATGTTGATAATTTGCCTTGTTCACCAAACGATTGAAGCTTGGCTTTAGCTGCATCAAGCTCGACTTGTGATTTAGCACCCGCTACCCACTTTTCCCAACCAGTGTAAAGTGCATTGGTTGCCTGCTCACCCTTTAAACCCAACTCATCAAATCCATTTGCGTAATTATCCAAATGCACTTGATCTGCTGCAAACTTTTCAGAAACCCGACCTAAAGCAATATCTAGATCAATACCGAGAGCTTCAGCGGCTTTACGGGCACGCGCTGCCGAACCCTCAACAACCTGTCCAGCTCCGGAATTAAGCTGATTCAACTCATTAATACGAATAGTTCTGTTATTGGCTAGCTCAGCCTCTTTTGTATCAATCCCAGCAAGCGAGGTTTGTGCAGATGCGAGTGCATTTAAATCACCAGTTCTTTTGGCCTGCTCAATCTGCTGTTCAAGTGCTGCACGCTCAATTGCTGCCTGTTTCTGATAAGCCAGATATTCTTCGTCTGCCTTTTTAACATTCTCCTTAGCAACCTTGAGTGCTTCCTCCTTAACCTTTGCATTTTCTGCTGCCTGTGCCGCACTTACGCCAGCCTGAACACTCACCTTTCCAGCTTCATCAATGGTGACGATGTAACCCTTAGTGATAAGGTCAGCCTGCATCACGCCATCCATTACACCGCCATTTGCTTTAATAGCGGCTTCTGCATAGGCTTGAACAGCGCTCATTTTTTCTGCTTCAGAAGCCTTTTTACCATTGGCTTCTGTTTGCTGGTGAGCTAAAAGTTGTTCAAGTTTCTTCTTGGAGGACTCTACTGATTCAGCATCCTTTTCAGTTTGGGTTTGAGCTGCCTCGTTAAGGCGTTGCACACCCTTAGATTGGAACTTTTGTGCCTCCTGATCAGCCTCAGCATAATATTGCTTAGCCTTATCTTTCATCAAGTCGGCATTTGCTGCAAATTGCTTACTTACATCCCCCCAAGTAAGTGCCGCCATAACACTATTCACAGCAGATGTAAGTATGAAAAAATTCCCTGTTAATACTTTGAGAACAATTCCAATCGCTGTAAGACCGTCACTTATAAATCCAAATGTAATTCCTAATCCCTGAAAAATTCTCTCTAGGAAGCTAACTTGCTCACCTGCGGATGAAACACCTCCTGTGAATGAGGAAAAAATAGATAATGTACTTGTTATTGATGTATCGAGCATATCAAGAACATCTACTCCAAATTCATACACAGTAGATACTAAATCTTTAACAGCATTATAGGCAGCAGTTATAGCCTCTTTAAAAGTATCAAGTGCGCTTGTATCTATTTCACTGAAAGACGAGGATAATTCTTCCACAGCCGACATAACATCATGGAACAAGACCTCTAACCACCCCAAGTCTCCGCCCAACGTATCAATCATTCCAGCTAAACGGCTCGATACATCGTATTGCTCATTCATTTTAGCTACGAGTGCGGTTAAATTATTTCGCACCTTTTGCATAGCGTCAGCTGTAGAATTCTCCATTGAATTGGCTAATTCTAAATTTCGATCGCGAGATTGAATTAGAGCGTCAACAAGATCACTCAATGAAGCCTTGCCCTCAGCACCGAGCTTTCTAATTTCCGCTTCCGTCTTACCAGTGCTAATAGCCATGTCTTTCACAACATTATCGGCACCAGTTATAATACTAATCCATGCATCTGCATCTACGGAGCCTTTAGCCATAGATTTTGCCAAAGCATCCTGTGCAGATAGTGCTTGATCCGCACGAGTGGCATTATGTGTAAAGGATAGTGAAAGACTTTCTGTTGTTGCTAGAATTTCTTCTGTTGTATAGCCTAAAGACTTCATTGTCCCTGCTGTGGCTAAATAAACCTCTTGTGCTTCCTGAAGTGGTCGGTATGTAGAATTAGCTAAGGCAAGAAGTCTATCTTGCACTAGATTGTATTCCTCAACACTACTTGTAGCATTTCGAATACGTGCCGCCATTTGCTGTGTAGCATCAGATGTTGCTATTAATTCTTTAACTGTTAATCCCAAACCTAATGCTGCTACACCAGCTGTTAACATCCCAGCAGCTGACTTAAGATTGGTAAATCCCAACTTCGCTTTTTCAGATTCACTAGAGATTTGAGCTAAATCTTCATTTGTTTGCTCTAGCCCCCCCTCGAGTCTTTTTATTTGACTAGCTGTATTTTGAGATTGATCACCTAGATCAGCTACCCCTTTCGTAGCTTTTGCTGAGGTAGTCTTTAATTGCTCAGCTTCAGCCTTAATGGTTTCAAAAACCTTCTTGGTTACGCTTTCAGATTGCTTGGCAGCAGCCACAAGGCCTTTGCTGTCACCGTCCATGATGAGTTTAAAAGTTAGATTTTTTGACATTGACACCTCAAATTTCGGGCATTAAAAAACCGCCCGAAGGCGGTGCTAATAAACGATCAAATACTATTTGAGAGCTAAAATAATTGTCGTAATAATAAAACCCACTGCTAAGACTAGGCTCGTAATTGCTTGTAACAAACCAGCACGATCTGCACCTTTTTCGCTCATTTTTCCATCTACCTTTAATTCAGATTTTGGTGTATGATTTTGCATATAGATATTTCTCCTTAACTTCCTCGGTTGAGTTGATCTAAAAAGCCCATGATTGCCGTCATGGGCTTTTTGCTTTTCCAGTTTTAAAGCCTCGCCCTCGCAAGACCAATTATGAAACTTATAAAAATGGGCAAAAATGAATATTCCTAGCAAGCAATCTAGGAATATTCATTTTTGCGTGTTTCTGAATGTGTTAGGCAATAAAAAACCACTCCGAAGAATGGTTGGTTTGGTTCTCTCTTATAAGTGTAACTCTAATTAAAAAACCTCCCGAAGGAGGTTCTTGTTTAAATGAAATTCATATTGGTAGCTTTTGCTGATATGTCCCAGTCAACCAATCGAAATTATTTACACATTCTTTCAATTCTTTCTTTCTATCTGCTTTTACAAACTGCCAAGCTAAACTTGACCCATCCACAAAGTGAGTGGTGGCTCTGCTGTAAATGACTGGATTTAATTTCTTAACCATATCGCCAAACTCTTGCCACCAAGATCGTGCCCATATCATGTGGGTTGCTAAGGCATGTAAGTTATGCAAATCACCCTCACTAAATTGTTTTTTCTCAGCGCTACTATATAAAGCAATCAAATGATGCACATACTCCACGGCGACAGGGATTGCTTCGTATGGGATGTCTTCAATGTGATCCACGTTAAAACGTTGATGTATCAACTTCCATGCTTCATTCACATTTAAGTGCTTAGTCTTAGTCACCAACAAAGCATGTGCCTCGTGTAGTGCTGTGCGTTCTGATTTGTGGGTTTTGGCTAAAACCTCTTGGCGATGGAAGTAGCAGTCTTCCAGTTGCTCAAAGATATCCCACGCTTGATCCGTATCGAGCATCTTGGCGTGACGTGCTGCACCACGTTCTGTCCAGAGGATTAGATTGCGTGTTTTTGAGGAAACTTGAATAGTTGAATTTGCGAGTGACTTTAAGTCACCCACAAAATTCTTCAATTCTTCACCCATAATCTTAAAGAAATGCTTGCCCTCAACAAAACGCTCCTTATTACGAGTGTAATTCTGCTTAATGTTATCAGTGTCAGTAGCATAAAGCTGTGCAAGCATTGCTGTAGTAACAACTGGAATGGATTTGAAGTTAATGATTGATACTTGAGTATTATTGATTTGTGCTATATTAGCCATGTCAATTTTCCTTATAGAAGTTGATAGAAGCCCTGATCCCGTCGAAAGTGTCAGGGCTTCACTGTTACTAAATTAGTAACATTGACATAAATTTAATATAATACTAATCTAGTGTCAATAACTAGTTTGGTGGTTACAATGAACGAGAAAACTCGTGTGCAAAATCAAGATGATTGGAAGCGCACACAAATTCGCATCCCTATTGGCCTTTATGGCGATCTTGTAGAGTATGCTGAGCAAAACAATCTATCTCTAAATACAGCTATGATTGAGTTAATGGATAAAGGCTTAGGTAATCAACCCAATGATGAGATGCTCTCTAGAATTCACGACTTGACCGAAGAGGTATTGGAGTTAAGCCGTGAGTCGCGTGAAATGCGAATGCTTTATGTCGAGGCAATGAATGATAACTTTGAGAACCTACCAACCAATCTAAGATCCAAATATGGAAAAATTATAAAAACGATACTTGAAGAAAAAGCACCCTAGGGTGCTTTTCTTTCGTCCAATAAGTCCTTCAACTCTTTAGCCATCTTATCAGCTATAGCCTTGGCATCTCCCTCGCTCTGTCTGTACGGAATAAATCTTGCACCACACTTTAGACAAATCCAACTTCTGGAGTAATTCTGCATTCGCTCCTTATTAGACTTATCCAAGTGCTTATATAACCTTATCAATCCATAACCCATTAATAGTAGTAAGGGTATAAGTAAAACCACAGTGAAGAGCCCATGGAAAAAGTTTGGCGCATCTCCAACACTCAGTAAAGCCCCCAGCAATGGAAGCCAGAACATCACAAAAAGCACACCCACAATAAGAATTGCAGAAGTGCTTTTTTTGGGAGGCGCACACGAAGCGGCTAGATTAGATTGGGATGTTGACGACCCTTTACCACCACCTACCGTTATACGCCCACTACTGGACAACCCAACACCACCAAAACCACTCTTTCCATTTCGAGTCCCGCCAGACCAAACCATACTTAATGTTTTGGTATTGGATGAATTACAACTTGGACAATTTGACATATCAAACCCCAAAAAAAGGAAAAATCTAATTATTTTTTAGATCTCATGTATGGCTTCACATAAGTACCATCTTTTCTTGTATAGCCAGAAACATACTGATTTTTAGCTCTATTAGATGATGGTGAATATGATGAACCACTAGATGATCCAGAATAACCACTGGAGTAAGATCCATTATAGCTAGAGGAATACCCTCCGTAACCTCCACTATTCGCCCCATTATCCAAGCACTCCTTATCACCTAATGAGTTCTTAAAGTCTGTTTCCACAGCATAATTAACACATGCTATTTTTTGCGTGGCCTTGTCTTTACATGGGGTAGCTTGATAGGTTGCTGTTCCATTAACTTCACAACGGTATATCTCTTTTGCTTGTGATGTTTGTATAAACACTGTCAAAAAAAATATTGAAACAAACCATTTAAACATTACAGCTGCCTCAACGCCCGCTACGAATCGTAGTAACTTTGCCATCTTCAATTACGACAGTGAAAGTTTTGCTACCGTCGACATAGCTTAGCTCACGCACTGAAACGTCTTTACCACCCACGTTTTTAACGTAGTCATAATGAGATGTTGGCTGGCCTGCGGCCGCAACGACTTCACCATAGCTTTGACCTTTGCGAACTTGCTTACCGTTAATGCTTGCCCCTGCTAAATTTGCATTTGCTAATGTAAAAACAGACATCAAAGCGGCAGTAATTAATAATTTTTTCATGAATTTACCCTCGTTATTAGTGGGTAAATCATAACGTGCTCAAATTCACATCACAATGTGAAAATTACTGTTCTTTCTCAAGACTCTTAATGAATTCATTGAACTTCTTATTGATAGCATTCTGTGCTCTGGTTGCGATCGCCAAATTACGCATCTTTATACGCTCAGCTTTTTGAGCGGCTTTAAGATAGTGTCGGAATGAACCGTAGCTCATTTGCATAATGCTTTCATTTTGATGGCCATTCGATGCAAGAAGCTGAAATACATCAAACCAACTGCTCTTTTTACGCGGATCTACATCGTCCCGGTGTTTAGGTTTTGGCTCAGTAAAGAATGCATCATTCACTTTAATCACAGCATCCAATAACAAGACATTGATCTCGCCCTCTTTTTTGAATAGATCAATGACTTGTTCAATGCTGTATTTCAAGCAATGGGCTATCAATTGCGTCGATTCAAATGGATGAGCATCAAAGATCATTTGTGCGGTTTCATCTGGATGATTACTCAAAAAGTCTTTAATGACCTGTGCTGCACCCGACCATTCATCAAAGTTATGCATCTGCAGTTGGTGCACCGATAGTTCACCAACTTTGACGGGTCGGTTTGAAGCTATAAAAAAATCATTCATGATGAAATCTCTAAAAATACAGGCACAAAAAAAGATGCCTAACGCATCCTATTTAAGTGCCCATATGTGTTTATGCTGCTTTAGGGATTTGGGTGTAATAGCCATATAAGCCAAGTGCACCATCTTTGTCTTTGGTTAGATCACCAAGGGCATCACCGCTAATTTCGTAAGAACCAAATTCTTCATGAATTAGGCCAAAGCTTGAATCAGGTGTCTTCACTGTTCGATGCAGAGCTAAGAACACTTTGTCTTTGCTGATCTTATCAATGCCCTCAAAGAACAATGCATATTCAGCACCGAAATCAGATGCGATCGTAGTGTGTGTCACGGCGCCAGTCGTGTACCCAATAACAACTTTCGGCAAATCATCAAGAAACTCAATCGTGCCATAAACCGCATCTAGCTTATATTTCGTTGATTCAATCGCAACGGGTGTTGATGCACCGTCAGTTACGGTTGGCACAGTCAAATTAAAACCATCCAGTTTAATCTTCTGACCTTTGGTGACAGCACCTAAATCATGGTCAGCTACGGTTTTCGTTGCCACTGCGACATTTTTACCCGACAGGATATATGCAAGGTTATCAGCATCAACCTGCTCAAGTGTGCCACTGAATGAAACTGCAGTGGTGTTGTATATCACTAAATCGGTCGTATCATCACCAGACATTGATTCAGTATGCTCAATCTTGTCAGCCGTGATTTCCAACGTAAAGTCAGGGATGTTGCCCAGCTCTCGCATTGCACCCACAATACCTTCAACAATTGGGGCAAGGGAGAACTTACCACGCAATGAAATGTACTTCTTAGCCATTCGCAGGCACCTCTTTTGTTTTTGGTTTAGCTTCTACTTTCACATCAGGCTTAATTGCTTCAATCGCACCATCATCTAAAAGCTGTTTAATTTTTTCTTGTGGTAGATCACCCACAATTTGATCTTTCAACCATGGGCCAATCGGCTTTAGGGCTTTGTATTGCGTTTTCATAAGGTTCCTAATTGTTAAACATTAAGCATTCAAACATCATAGGGAAATAAAAGTGACCAGTTTGGCCGCCGCTACGCACAGGACTATTACTACGCTTAAAAACGTCAAATCCAGCAATTTCAGGATCAAGGCCACTCATAACCTTTAAAACCTTTTGGATATGCGGAGCTGCTAATTCACGAATTGCATTTGTTTGCTGCAATTGCGATGAAGCTTCTCGAACACTCAATACGACTAACCATTGCTGATAAATCGCACTTACTTGCCCTTGACCTGCATTCCCAGCAACCCGGTCATCAAAATAAATAACACTCAGAGCAACTTCTTCGTTGGTTATTCCGAGCATTTCTTCAATATTGAATGGTGTATGGATTGTTTTGATTTCAGGGATGTTGTCCTGGAGCGCTTTCACAATTACTGGTTCAAGCGCAAAGTAACTTTCACTCATAGTTACACCACAAAAATGCCTGAGATGAATGAAGGTTTACCTTCATCACCTGCAGGTGGGATTGGGAATACAAGTTTAGCTCGGCCTGCAGACAAGTCCTTAAAGTAAGAAATTGCCTTGTTGTAGCACCTGAGACTAGTGCAACTGATTTACCATCAGTGGTACGAACAACCACATCACCATCAGAGATAACACTGGCGCCAATCATTGGGATGGAAAGGGTTTCATTTGGCCCTGTTAAATACGCCTCTTGACCTGGGCGTGAGGTAATTTTTTGAACCATATCAGGCTCCCTCTTTTAAGGTGAAAGTGGTTGTTGCCATTTTTCTAATTTTGGCTGAGTGTTTTTGTTTTCATCACCAACTTGTGTTGGTGTTGATGTTGGCTGGAACAATTGATTTGCGGGATTCATCGTTCCTGTAGTTGCTGCTAACGCGCGGAAAAGCGAGTAACCATTCACCAATGTGTCATTGATACCATCAATGGTTGGATCCCACTGGTCATCGTGGTCATGTGTCATATCCGCTGTTAATCCCTCAACTTCTTCAAGGTAGGTCAACAACCACGGCGCATCAACAGGCAGCACTACACGCTGATCTTCAACATAAAATTGAACATCCATAGTTCGAGTGAGCTTGTCTGTATTACGCTGAATGGCACGAATTGGTAATGTGGTCTTACGTGATACCGTTTGAATTAGCGTTGTGCCTGAGGCTTTATCCTCAATAGCCATATAACGCAATGCACCGAGTGCTGGCGTATCTACGTGATGTTTCTTGATAAATCGCTCAGCTTCCTCAATCAACTCAGGGGCTAGCCATTTACCACGGCGTACATCGATGATGTAGAACTTCTCGTCATAACCAAGACCACCACATAAAAACACTGAAAAGTCATTATGCTCTTTAACCTTTTGCGCGGTATCAGCCCAAATCGCACGCCAGCGCAATGGTGGCAACTCAGCATAACGCCCAAACCATTCAGACTTGATCAGATCACCACCGAGCTTTTTAGGCTCTTGCTGATACTGGCTGCTGAATGTGTAACGAGATACCGTAGCACCGTCTTTGTCCTGTCCACCTTTCTCTAACTGCAGCAATGACTGTAATGATTCTTTCAGTGGCCAATAGCTTTGACGGCCCTTTTCATCACGCTCAACATCTAATGGCACTTTTTTGCGAATGTGCTCAGGTAGACGTTCAATGTAATCGTCATCAATCAATGCCGGTATAGAGATCTGATGCCATTTACCTGGCACGTTGCCCGTCATCACAAAGTTAGTCGGATCCTCAACGTGTAAGCGCTGCATGATCAAAATAATAGGTGTAGATGACTTGGCTTTACGTGAGTTGACCGTGTTTAGTATTTTACGATTAGCCTTGTTACGTGCCGTCTTACTAAATGCATCCTCAGGCTTAAGCGGATCGTCTAGGATAATTGCACCTGTGAACCCATTATCAGCCAATGTACCTGCACGGCGGCCCGTAACCTGACCACCCATCGAAGCAGAATAAACATGCCCTGCTTCATAGCCATCTACAGTCGTTTTCCAGCTCGCTTTAGCATCGGTATTGGTTGAGATCTTCACTGGCCATAAGCTTTGAAAATCTGCCGATTTAACGATGTTTCGCGCTGTTGATGAGACATCCTCAACAAGTGACTGAGAGAATGACAAATATAAGAATCTTGAACGCTGGTTCCGTGCTATACCGCGCGGGATCAAGTTGGTCAGCAGTTCAGTCTTACCTGAACCAGGAGGAACATTAATTACAAGGTTTTCAATCCGCCCAGCAATAACCTCATCAATCGCCCAAGCCATATACTCATGGTGCCAATTGACCGAGAACTTAAAACCCATACGGGGCTTAAAGAATGCACGTGTAAAAAACAGGTGCTCATCCTGACATTTAATGCGCTTTGCACGAAGTTTTACAGGATCAATATTCGCTCTCGAGTTCATCTATTGCCTGCCTTACCTGCTCATCGGTAGCGGTCACATAAGTAACACTCTCACTCTGTAATGGTCCACCATCAGCGCCAGTAATTTCTTTACGATTGGTATAGAGCCCACCCACTTCTTTTGCAGCTTGCTCTAATAGATCAGGAACAATCACGGCATTATCTTTGTAGCGATCATGGTCGATAAAGTTTTGAAGCCGCCTTAAGCGATAAGCAATATTTGCAATAGGAATTGAATTAACGTTCTTATTCATATCCTCTCGAATTCGATAAAATTCCTTTTTGAATTCTTCGCTTAAATCCTGCCCCGTCTTTTTGGTTGGGTCGTATGCTTCACACTGTTGCTTCGTTACCGTAATACCAAATTCTTCTTGGACGCCCTTAGCTGTTTCAGTGGGTGTCTCATAGGTTGCTAATGACCGAACTATATAGAGTTTCACCCGTTTATTAAGTCTTGCCATTTATCTAAATCCGTCCAAGTACGTCCAAGTAAAATGGCAAAAAAATTTAAGCCAATTTTAAAAGACAGGTACCACAAGCGTGTGCAATTTTAGCTTTTCCAATTGTTGGCCCATCATTAGCAAGGTCTACCATCTTCTGCACATCTTCTGATGCACCATAGCGTTGAACCACACCATGAAACTCTTCAACATCATGTGGTCTTAAATAGTATTTATATTCACCCGTTGAAGGACTAATTAAGTAATTCCCATCTTCGTCCCGCTTAGCACCCAAGTGGTAAAGCTCATGCTCAATCAATGCGCAAAATTCTGTGTCACTTGCCTGCGATGCAAACTTTGCATCAATGGTGATAATGAAGTCAGGCACACAGCCGAACCAATCAATCATTTGTTTTTCTTGTCGCAACTTACGCCAGCCCCCTGCCATTGGTGCGAACTTCTCTGTTTGTCCCAATACAACTCGGTCAGCTTTGATGAATGCAGAAGATGCCCATAGAACTTTAAATAATGTGCTAGACCACGGCGATATATGAGCGTGATCAGAGTTGTAGAGCTTTCCATCACTGGAAATGAAAGTGTCGATAATCCACTCTTCAAGCTCTTTTGCTGGCTCAAAATCAACATTATCTAAAGGGTCTATATTTAGAAGTCGTTCTGGTGGTTGCGGTCTTTTCATAAATTACGCCCATTAAAAAACCACCCGAAGGTGGTTCGTTTAAAACAACATCGACAATTGTCCAAACTCATAAATAATTAATGTAAGGACTAAAGCTGAAACCGAGATTACAAGCACATCTTGTGAAGTCATACTTATCTCCCCTTTGTTGTTCTTTTTTTATACTCTCACAATTAAAATAATTATCAACACTAAAAGAATACATTTCTCACAATTTACAGTGATAGATATGTAAGAAATTATACAAAGATGAAGTATTAGTTAATTAATTGTGTAGGGCCATTCTTAGATTCTTAACCCGATCTTTCAACTTAATCATAATGCTATCAATCACCAGCAACTCATTACGAGTCAAGCTAGAACATCTGAAGATTCAAATTTCCTCTTGTGCCCCAAGATATCTGATTTGCACCAGTATTCATCCAACTGAGTGTTAATTAAATCTTCTTCCATAGATTCGAGAACATAAAAAAGCCTTAACTCTTCATTTCTTTCTAGAATCTTAAGTTTATATTTTTCTATTTCAGCCACTCCAGGCTTGGCAATAACTTTCTGAAACCCAGCGCTAAATATTATTGGTGCAACTGGTTTTTCGTATTCACATTGCCACTCTATTTCGTCAGCAACTCCCCCTACAGCTAAAATTTCCCTAACCTTACCTGCAGCTACCCCACCAATGACCGCGATTTTCATAAAAATCTCGATATATAATGTAAAGGTAGATTGATAACATATTAAAATATTTAAACAAGCACAATATTTTAACAAATATTTTCTAAGCTTGAGTTTATATCTAATTACCTACATCCCATATAATGAAGCTATAGGTTATGTATATTTTAGTAATAAGAAAAAAACCCCGCCAATAATGCATATTGAGCGAGGTTCTATGTGCCGTAATCCGTTCGGCAAAAAGGAAATGTAAATTACTCAATAAAAAACCCGCTTACCTCTCCCAAAGTAAGCGGGTTAAATTTGCGCTTTATTACTAATTCTTTAATTCATCTTTATTTTTCACAGAATATAATCCCATTGTTTCACTATGATGAATAAATCACTCAATTTCTTAAATATCACTTAATTTCTTTCAAGCAATCACGACACACCTTGATCTCATCACCATCAATCGTGTGATCAATCTCAGTTGCGCCGTGAAGGCCAAATAAACACATTAACAATCGGAGCATTACTTTTCTCCATGCAAAAAAAAGCCCACCTCAGCAGTAGATTGATGTGGGCTTAAACTAAGGACCTTGGAAGGCCATTCAGAAACTACAGCTGTTTCTAGCAGCAATCATGCATACTTATTCGTGAATTTTTTGTGAAAAATGAATTAAGAATAAATCAATATTTTATGAATTAACTTTAATTGAAATCTGGGTGGCGGCATTAAAATTTAAACCACTACGAATAAAGTTAAGCCGCCATAAAAAAAGCCTAATCCACGGGGACTAGGCTATAAACTTTGAATCTTTTTTCGTTGGTAGCGGGAGCTGGATTTGAACCAACGACCTTCGGGTTATGAGCCCGACGAGCTACCAGACTGCTCCATCCCGCATCAACGAGTTAGCTTTATACGCCCTAAGCAACCACAAAGCAAACTTTATTTGAAATATAAGCACTTATAGTATTAACGAAATTCAAAATATCTTAAGCCTACCCTAAAATTGCTTCAGTTATAAATGCTGGATGAGATGCTCGATAGAGGCTCAATCTTCTCTTTTCACCCTCTAAAAACAACTTGGGTTCTTCCGACCATATTGATTTTCTCGAATCAAGCCCGGATAGACCTAGTGCCCAATCAGAAACAGCCCCATAAACAAAAGTATTATCTGCGAAAATTAATTTGGTCTTGTTATGTGTACTATTTATAAGAACTTTATGTGTTGGTAATGAACCGAATACACTAATCTGAGTGTAAATGTATTTATAGATTTCAGGCATATAGAGGAGCACTTAAAAGAGAGTGTCACTATACCATCTTAGTTGTTTAAAAAGCCCATGCAATTTGTATACAGCAATAAAAAAAGCCCTACATCTCTGTAAGGCTTTTCCCCTTGGTCATTTGCGCTGATACAAGGAATCGTTGTTTTTATTTACAACAAAATAATTAAATCATTAATCTCACAAAAAATGAAGCAAAAAAAACCTGCAACTTGGGGAAGGTGCAGGTGGAAACTGATATTAACTATCATGGAGAACTTAATACCAATTAATATACTTGGTTTATATTGATATCTCATTCACATTTTATACCAAATTATCTAGCAACAAAAAAAGCCCATCAAATGATGAGCTTTTTACGGTAATTAAGTGAATTTCCATATGTACGTCCACTATAACTGAAATATGCCATATCTTGTGTACACAAGCAACTGTATAAATTTAGCTTTTACAATCACTATCATTTAAATTGTAAAAAATAGCGGTTAATTCCTTGGTTAAGTAATCCAAAAAAGCAAATTTATCTATAGGTTCTGGCACTTCAACTATCCAGAACGTATATTTTTCATCATCTAATATATAACTAATCGTATGGTCTTTAGAAACAATCTTACCTGCTTCCATTTTTAATTCATTCATTTGAATCAAACATTGAAATAAGAAGGAAGCTTTGTGGGGTGGCTCATTAGCTTTTTCGAAATCATTCAAGCTAAGCTTGTAAATCGCATTACAAAAATCATATATGGCTTGATCTGGAGTAGTTTTCATTAGAATTTTCATAAGCTCATTGATGTTCAATGAGCTTATAATATTTTAGATCTAGTATGTTTATTTTTGAAGTAGATCTGATTTTAAATTTGGGTATCTTCCCGCTATAAATGCTAAAGCACACTTCATATTTTGACGTATTTGTATAGTCGATGTTTCGTACATCTCAGCCACTTCGCGCAGTTTTTTATTCTCGACACAAATCTGCCAAACAGCATCCACCCATTCTTGTAATGGCTCACTATCAATTTGACGGATATCCAGGATTATTCTCTGAAATGCACGTGCTTCGTTGTCATTAATTTGACATGCTACACCTTTTATTAAGCGCTGCTCACGAAAGCTCTCATCACTCATATACTTTGCAATAGCTGCTACTCACTGGCACCTCGCTCCAAAACGATCTTCACAGCCTCTACCACCTGCTCGCATGTCCAACTACTGCGTGAAGAAAGGCCATTTACACCGTGAAGCATTGCTGAGATTTTTCGCATTGATGTTTCAAATCGATCTTTCCTAACAACTTCACCAGTTCCATCAAACTCCAAATCTTCTAGCTTGGAATCCTTAAATTGAGGTAAACGAATATCACGCTCAGTAACTTGATCTTTATTACCCATGTTCACCCACCCGCAATACTTACTTTTTTAAACGCAATATCCAATGAGTAATAACGAACACCTCGCTCATCCACTGCCGTTACAATCGTTTCTCTAGACCTTTTACCAATACGTATTGAAATGACTTTCAAATCACCTTGAGGATTCCAGTTAGCTAGTTTCTTTGCTTCAGCCTCGTCATATGGAACAACCAAATCACCAACTTTTAATTTCATCCCTTTACCTCAAACAACTTTTTAGCCTTCTCTGATGGGATAAATCCTGCTGGTGTAGCGTCATCCCGTAACACGTATCCAGCTTGAACCAATTGATCTAAATAGCGTTGGACCGTGCGTGTAGTCATACCCATCATGCCTTGTACATCAACAACACTGGTTTTACCCCGTTTAGCTAGCATCTCCTGCAAAACCAATATCATTCGCTCACCCTGCCTTACAGCTTGTCTTGCACTGAAATTTTGCTGTTTCATGCTGTAGCTCCCATAAGTGTTCCAGTAAACCCAACTTGCTTGAGGTATGGTTCCCATTTCTTCGCTTGAGCCGGGTTCATCAACTTGATTTTGATTCTTGATGCCAGTTGCTCGTATGAATCACCCGGAGCGCTGTGCTTACTTGCGAACTCAGGAAGATGAGCAAGTTTCTGTGCAAATGCTGAGATTTGTTTTTCAGTGAGTTGCTTCGGTTCACGTTTGGTATTCGTAGAACCACTTGCTATAGATCCATCCACCATGGTTTTTGCAGCAGCTTGTTTTTCGTATTTGAAATATGCACGGATTTCCAGCTGGCGTAATGAAAGCGCATCGCTCTCCTTAGTCCAGCCACGTGTTTTACGAATGATCAGGAGATAGATCTTCACAGATGCATCACTGATCTTATTCATTGCTTCATCCACAAACGCATTAGCGACCATGAATGAGTTTGGTATAAATTTATTACTCACTCTTCACCCGCCTCTGGCATTTCATAGATAAAACCGCCATGCATTAAAATTTTATTAGCTCTGCGTAAACTCGCTACAATTTCACCAGCTTGATACACCGAAATTCGGTGCTCATTCACCAGAGTTTCAATGAGCTCATCTCGAAGAACTGCAGCATTTTTTTCGTCGCGATTGATCTTGCGCAGGTTTGCCTTGCGTACATCTAGCAATCGACCCAACGAGCGCAATGCGGGCTCATACCATGATTGTGTCCACTGAACTTGTTTATGCTCAGGCTTCTTTTGAATGGCCTTATTTGTGATCATGGAACCTCCGCTAAGGTTTGTTCTGCCTCTGTTAAACGGCGTTTTAGCTTTAGTTCCAGAGTTGAGGCATGACGGATCTCAACTGGATCCACAACAACAACGATCACGCCATTCGTTGTAACGCCAATACCACCCAGTGAGGTTGTGTACTCAACGGAAAGTAAATCAGCCGTATCAAAAGTACGATTTACAAGAGTCACTGGAGCGATTAGCACCACCGCATCCCCTTGTAAGAAATCCGAGATATTTTGCAGTGGTGTGGTTTTTACGTATGCATCATCAGGCGCTACACCTAACTCAAACTCTCGTTTTTCTACTTGAGCCACTAAACAGTGATTGCACTGTTCCTCTTTAAACTCTGGGCATTTGCCCTTGCACTTGTGTTGTGTTAAATTTGAATTGTTCATTTGACACCTCTAAAGTTGATGAATATGAAAAGCCTGATCTTGTACATCAGGCTTTTTCTTTTTGAGCATTTGCTGTGTACTTCTGCATTTGCTTAAGCGCTGCCTGATCCACTGCGGTAATCAACTCGATCAAGCCCTGGGTAATTTGGTGGATCTCTTCATATTCCGCTGGTGTAATTACCCCATCCTCGTAAGCCTCATACACAACGCGGTTTGCTTTTCCGCTCTTAATGTTGTGCTGCATCATTGCTTCAAAGATTGAAAGCTCATGATGTTTGCTTGAGTCGCAATCCACTGGTACTAATGCATATCCCATCTGATGCGCCCACACCTTTAAGATTTCAGGGTTCTGCGTATACATCATGATGGTTTCAAGCTTCTTTAAGCTCGGTAAATGATTTGGTTTGTCCTCGATGTGCTTGCACTACGTACTATCGCATTGAAGAAATAAAAGATGCACAGGAGCAAAGTCATGACTGAGCTTAACCACCCTTTAATCCGATATCACGGCGGTAAATTTCGTTTAGCTCATTGGGTAATTGCACAAATGCCCAACCATACTTGCTATACAGAAGTTTTCGGTGGTGCTGCAGGTGTTTTACTTCAAAAGCCAAGAGCTTATGCCGAAGTCTATAACGACCTTGACGGCGACATCGTTAATTTATTTAGAGTTCTCCGAGATGCTGAATTACGTGATCAACTAATTGAGCAACTAGTACTAACTCCATACAGTCGAGAAGAATTTGAAGATGCTTGGAGTGTGGCCACAACTGAAGTTGAACGTGCAAGACGGGTAATTATTCGTGCGCAAATGGGTTTTGGTTCCGCAGGAGCAACAAAAGGAATTACAGGTTTTCGTATTGATACTAAACGCCAATATGGTACAGCCCAATCATTATGGGCAACGTATCCTGAGCATCTGCAGCTAATAGGTCAGCGTTTAAGCTCAGTACTCATTGAAAACCGCCCTGCTGTTCAGGTTTTGAAAGACCATGATGCTTCTACGACACTACATTATGTGGATCCACCTTATGTACATGACACTCGGTATTCAGGGGCTAAGACTGGAAGAATATACCGTCATGAGATGGACGATAAGGATCATCTAGCTTTATTAAAAACATTGCTCGATCTAGAAGGTATGGTGATGCTATCAGGCTATCCGAGTGAACTTTACGATGACACCTTAAAAAGCTGGAAGCGTGTCGATACTAAAGCAAGAATTTCTGCTGGTCGCGGTACCGATGTTCGTACTGAATGTCTTTGGATTAATCCAGCTGCTCAACATCATGACCTATTTGGAGGTGCAGCTTGACTAATCTCCAACACATCGCCCAAGAGCTTGCCGAAGAGTTTGCACCACTCGTCATAGGCCAGTCGGGCACAACCAAAACATTCACGGCGGAGCAAGCCTCTGCCCTTTATCACATCCTTGTGGGTTTTGGATATAAGGATGAATGCACAGGCTTGGACACCAAATTGCCGTTTGAGTTAATTGATATTAAGAAGGAGGCACTATGAAAATTAAGCTTGATCAAATGACCCAAAAAGATAAAGACGACCGTTTACAGCGCTTTCTATCTGCAAGTGAACAGCAACTCTTTCCTCAGGAGGATATTGCAATCTATCTAACATGCTCTACACACACACTTCAGCGTTTACGCTGTACTGGTGGAGGTATCCCATATAGCAAAATTGGTCGAAGCGTGGTTTATAAGAAGTCAGATGTTTTGAAGTATCAGGAAAATCAGACCATTATGAATACGGCTCAACTCGCCTCCTAATCGAAGCAGTTGAGCTTCCCTTGATAGACGGCTTCAATATCATTCATTGCAAGCCGTAATTTTTTTATAGAAACCTGAACATAGCCCCCTGTTACATCATTCCTTGCCCCTGATCTATGATTGAGAAGTCTCTTGATTGTATAGGGCCCATAATCCAAGTTATTGCAAATAGTTGCAAATGTTCGTCTTAGATCATGCAGTGAAATTTCAATTCCAGTCTGATCACCTATTGTCCTTAACATACCTTGCGCGCCCGATATGTGTTTTGCACCAGATGTCATCTTGGAACCGGGAAAGACATACTCATTACACTTTAATTCATAGCGCTGTTTAATGATCTCAAACAAATGATCCCCCATCGGTAGTAGGTGATCATCTCCATTTTTTGGATCTTTAAACACAAACAAGCCTTTCTCCATATCCACATTCTCCCATTTCAATGTTTGGGCTTCATTCCGTCGACAACCGGTATACATTATAAATAACACAAGGTCGCGTACTGCATTCTTTGAGGCATCATCATATAAAGAACGCTCTGTGAAATAGTTAAGGACAGCGTTGTAGTAAGTGTGAATATTACTCTCGTCTAAATGTCGAGTTCTAACCTTAGCCTTATTCCATCCTCGCTTAGCAGGGATTACATCGACTGGGTTATGTTTAAGAATCGGATTCTCATCACTCGAACAATGAACTTGAGCAAAGCGCCAAATTGAACCAAACATCTTTAGTGTAAGGTTGGCTTGCGTTGGACTGTATTCAGTAAGCTTGATAAACCGATCAAACACTTCCTTTTTGGTGATTTCAAATATTGGTTTGGGCTTCCAATCTGATAAGAATGTATCTAGGCAATGGTTGTATGTATTGATGGATAGCTGTTTTAATTTTCTTTGTTTTAGGTATAGGCTGAAAGCTTGCTCTACTGTCATCTCACCTGAAAGTGCATCTTTCTTTTTCTCATAAACACCATTGGATATATCAGACAAAATACTTTGAGCTTTCTTTCGAGCTTCAACTGGTGTTATTTCATTTGTCTTGCCAATAGTCACACGGAACAATTTTCCTTCGTGACGGCGCTCGACGATATAAGACTTACTTTTGACTGTTGCCCGAACAGCAAAACCAATCAGATCAGAGTCGCGGTAGATCACTTGCCCTTTTTCAGTCAATGCAATAGCATCAACATTAGATTTGTTGAGTTTCATTTCAGACTTAAATACAAATTCGACACTTGCATTTTAAGTCCGAAATTACTCAACAGTCTACATATAATCTACACAAGACAACCCAATGCAGATTAAAAACAGAAATAAATAATAATAAACAATATCTTATATAAATATTAAGATTTCACTTATTAAAACTTCCAGTTATAGAACAAGTCTATTGCACGCTCTACTGATTGACTCGCCTCTAAGTACATTCGCTTATTCATTTGATAGCGTAAAGTCAATTTATTCACAGGAGTAAACACCCCCACACCATAACGAATATACAAATCAGGAGTGATATAACCCGTCAGACTCACTTGAGTATCATCGCCAGTCCCTTGCGCATCTAAAGCCAAACCACTTAATCCAAAAGTACGCCCAAGCTGATTGGTAAATGCGCGTGTTCCTCCCAAACCTAAACTAATTCCTGCTGCAGCAATAGTATTATTAACATCCGATTTGAAGCCTTCAGTTTGGCTTAAGCTACTAGAACCTTCATTAATTCGTCCAGTAAGTAATGCATTTAAAGCTTCTTGCTCAGACAAACCAGCATCGTTATACACTTGAATATTCGGGGAAGTTGCCGTACCTGTTACGCGCACTCCAACCGTACTGCCCTGTACGGCTTTGTTTGCATCAATATCTAAAGTTGGGTTACTTAGAGCGCCATTGAAACGCGCAATTGCACGGTTTAAATCTAAACTTTGACCATAGGCTTCAATTTTAACCCGTTGACTAACCCCAATTGCGCCATTGGCACGCATAGCAGTTTCTGCACCACGCTGTGACAAATACAAACGTCCTAATAATGGAATGCGACTGTTAAAGCCTTGGAAAATGACCTGATTACCTAAGCCAACCATGACATCAGCACGGATGTCCCAAGGCTTCGAGCTGTTTAAGATTGCTAACTGATTTTGCCCCTCTTTAACTATACGAACATCAGAAGATACATTCACCACAGGTACAGATGCCTCTGGCATTGAAATTAAAGCGCGGGGAACTTGAATTTCACCATTTAAAGTGAGTTTCTTACTTAATGGTAAAACATCAAGTGTAATTTTAGGTGTTACCAATGCCGTAATTAAAGGCGCTTGACGAATAAGTAAATTCTCACCATTCAGCTGTAACTGAATACGCGGATCATTCTTCCAGTCCACAGTTCCTGTTAATTTGCCAACCCCACGCCCACTATTAAACGCACCGTTGATTGTTGCTTGGTCTTGACGAATTGCTGAATAAAGCTGGATATTGGTCAAGTTCACTGGTAGTGAAATCATGCTAATTGACCCATCTTTTAAACGGACATCCCCCGTCAGTAATGGAGCTTTCAAAGTACCATTGATTTTACCTGCATAAGAAAGTGTCCCCCCCATAGAACGCACATCGGCTATGAATGGCTTAAAAACTTTGAGCTGTACTTGATCAAATGCGATTTCACCACGCATAGGCATGTTGTCACGGTATGGATCAATAACCACATTGGCATATCCCACGCCAATTTCAGGTGTTTTGACATCCAATCGGATTTGTAGACCTTCTGCCACACTTTTTGCAACCAAAGCCACTTGTTCATATTTTAGCGTTGAACCTAAGTCTTGTGGATCATCTGCAGCTAAGCCAATCACCCCATCACGAGTGACTAAACGAGCATCAATTTTCGGTTTAGCTCCTTGTGCCCAAACCGCTTTTGCATGCCCATTTAACTTACCTGTAATCGCTAGACCTTCAGGCATAAATGCAGCAAAATCATTTAAGTCTAAGTTTTGTGTTAAAAATGAAACATTACCACGCGTTTTGCTCACTCGAATTGGCTGATCAAAACAAAGTTGGCTTTGCTGACTCATCCAACAATGCGCACCAATCAACAAATCTGTATTAGAGCGACTATAAACGACTGAGGCATTTTGACGCTGAACCAAACGCGCGCGCACAGAGTCAAAATCACCCTTTTGAATTTGCCCTAACCAATCATTTTGACTATTAAAGCCACCAGCAAGTTGCACATAAAATTTAGACTTTTCATTTTTCGCAGTAACTTTTAATAAATGTGCTTTACGTGTTCCTGCAAGTGAAATTTCACCTTGTTGAATTTCACGATTACCACTACGCAAACTTTCCATTTTTGCCGTCATAAGTGACGGTGTCGTTTCTGATGTCGGCAACTGTCCAATAATACGCAATTTACGCATATCAATTAGATCTTTAAAGCCAAAATTATCCACCGCTAAGTTTGCTGTTGCTCTTAATCGGGGTTGGGACTGAACATTTAAATATCCGTATGCGCGACCACGCAAGCCTGCATAAATTTCATACAGCGCAGGTGCATTAATATTCAGTCTTAAATTTTGCGCATTACCAGTCGCTTGAAGTTGGTTTTTAGCATAAGACAACAGCAAGTTATTCGCTTCAAACTGCTGAGGTAAAAAGCCTTTTTGATTAGAATTTAATACCAAAGCCAAGTTACCTGTACCACGTACAGGTTTGTTATTCAGCATACCCGCTAGATTTAAACTTTCGATGTTAATTCGTTTTAAAGCATCCGACCATGTACCTTTCGTCTTCACGACACCTGACAGTTCACCTTGGACACTCGATGCAAAATACTGTGGTTTGAAACGAATGAATGCTGCATTTACATCCCAAGTGATGCCGTGAATAAAGTGCACCAAACCACTGGCATTAATTTGACCTGCAACTCCTTTATGCTTCAGTTCAGTTATTTTAATAAACTCAGGTGTTCCTGATAATCTTAGGTTTAATGTACCTTGACTGGCCTCAAGTTGACTGGCTTTTAAAGCCCCGTCATAGTTCACAGCATAACCTTTAAAGCCACCACCTGCTTTTTCATCATTAAATAATAATGCGGCGGTTGACTGACCAGTTAAGTGAACCGTTTCATTGTTGCTAACCATTTTTCCAGTCAGATCAATACCTTGTAATTGAATAATCTGTTGATTTGGTTTGGCATACCCACTAGCCTGAAGTTTGCCATTCAATAGATTAATCGGTGCTGCTTCTGTAACAGTTTGCGGATTAAAGTCTTTTGCGTTTAAAACGGCTTTCCATTTTAATTGACGTTTATCACTTGGAAGCTCAACAAATGCATTACCCGTTAAACTTCCTTGGCCTGCAACATAGCTAAAACTTGGAACATTTAAGTTATTATTTTTAAGATTTAACTGTGCAAGGTAATGACCCGCAGGTAAGGTCGCTTTTTCATGTTTACTCACAACAGTCGCAACATGAATATCTTGCTGACCTTCAACTAAAGCCAGTTTTACATCACCTGAAGCACTACTTAACCAGCCAACATAAGGTACGGCGCGATCAATATTTTTCCAAAAGACATCCATCAACATTGGCTGGACTTTATTATTTTTCTCTGGATTTTTGTCTAGCGCAAGATGCCATGATTCATAACGATCAAAGTCAAGATTTGCAGTTAAATGCAGGCCTTTTTCAAGTGTCCCCTTCGAGGAAATTTTGGCATCTAAGCTGGGCGGTAAAAAATCAGAAATAACTTGAGGCAATACATCATCTTTAGGATTTAGTTTATCCAAACGACCTTGTAAATTCCAAGTAATATGGTCTTTCCAACTCACCACACCACCGACATTAACAGAACCTTTCATCAACTGCGCATTTAGGTTATCAATGTCAAGTTGATGAACCAAATCGGTATGCATCAAAGCAGTGTATTGGCCTTTAGGAATGTCTTTACCACTCAAATCTGTGTTTAAGTCGATATCCAACCGCTGAATATCACCTGCAAATTTAGCAACACCTTTTTCAGCATACAATTTGTAATCGCTGAGCAGTGGCACATGGTAATGATTAAATTTGAGCTGTCCTTGCATCGGCACATGTTTACGTACGGGATGTATAATCGCCCAACCTGTTAGTAAGTCAGGCGTTCGGGTCGCAACACCCGCTTGAATGGTATCTAAACTACCTTTGGCATGAACGGCAATATCATGTACGTTTAAACTGTTATTTAAGGAAGGGATGTTTGCAATTGCTGTCGCTTCAAGCGGATATTTTCCTGAAAATTTCATTTTTCCAGTTGCATTACGTACAGCCAAATAACCCATATTCATACTTGACTTTTCAAACTCAAGCTCTGTACCCGACCATAAGGCATCATTTAAATGCACATCATAAAAATCAACGTGCGCACCTGTCGCAGTTTTAATATTTAAATGATCAACATCAGCTGTATCTAAGCGCAGTACAAAAGGAAGTTTAATTTCATTAAACTTAAATGGTTCATCGCTTGGCTCACCTTTGGTGATAATTCTAAGGTTACGAACATCAGCTTTGCGTAAATGAATTTCTTTATCTAATATAGCACGCCACCCTAAACTGACATCGGCACGATCAATTTTGACATCAACAGGCTTTAATGTGACCACTACATTTTTAAGAATAATACCTTTCCATAGATTACCGCTTTCATATTCATAGTTAATAATCTTTTGACGTTCTAATACTTGGTCGAGTAAAAACTTACTGCCTCTATCTGTAGAAAACATGACTGCAAGTGATATCACCAACAAGATGAGTGTCAACATCAGCGTCAAAATGACACTTCTAAAAATGCGCCGCTGTTGTTTTAACGGCGTAGGTGTTGGTTCTTGCTGCTGCTCTACTTCAGCCATAATCTTCCCAAAAAATGCTAAATTTTATAATAATGAACCGATAAAGAAATGTAGACGGATAGGATGACTGTCATCTGAAATCCCTGATGCTACATCAATACGAATTGGACCAATCGGTGATGCCCAACGAATGCCTAAACCAACACTGTACTCGGTGTCATTGCTAAAATCTTTATCATACGCATTACCAAAGTCACTAAAAATAGCTGCACGCCAGCCTTCCTTAAATTGATAGTTGTATTCCATTGACCCCACAGCTAAGGCTTGACCACCTACTTTGAATCCGTCCACAGTTGGAGATAAACTCTTATAATCAAAACCACGAATACCTTGGTCGCCGCCCGTAAAGTAACGTAAGTTATATGGTACTTTACTAAAGTCTTGAGTAAAGATATAACCGAGATCTCCACGTCCTACGAATTGGTGATTATCATTTTCACCCAATGAATAAATAAAACGCCATCCTGCATTCGCAATTGCCATGTCTGCATCTGAGAGTAGGCTTTCACTGCCTAGTTCAAGCTTATAAGTTTGTTTAATGCCCTTACTTGGATTGACACGTTTATCGCTATCAATTCTGGAAATTTCATAACCAAATAGCAGTGACTCTTGCTCAGGGTCATCATTTGCAATAAAGGCATCTGGAATATCGTCTTCATCTGCAACCCCTTTTTGGGTTAAACGATCTAAACGATAACGCACACCATAGGTATGTTGCCAATTTCCCATCGGATTTTTAATAACACGGTCTGCACCAATAACTGCTGATTCAGTTTGTAAACTTACGCCCTGTCCAACATCATCTTGTTCTTCACGCTCATACCCTCCCACAAGGCTCACATAGTCATTCAATGGATGCTTGTAGGGGATGTTATATCGACCATCAATAGACTGACGGATTTGTGAAAGTTCTAAG
Source organism: Acinetobacter sp. TUM15064 (assembly GCF_008980265.1). Classification (NCBI taxonomy): domain Bacteria; kingdom Pseudomonadati; phylum Pseudomonadota; class Gammaproteobacteria; order Moraxellales; family Moraxellaceae; genus Acinetobacter; species Acinetobacter sp. TUM15064. The sequence goes on from NZ_BKFU01000011.1 coordinate 32,782, forward strand.
TTCGCATCAAAAGAGTGTCCACGATTGTTAACAATGGCACGACGATATTGCGCACGTAAACGAGCACCTGTATCACTACCATAACCAGCACCTAATTCAGCGCTATTCAATTGATCGGCATTTAATGTGACTTTAACGGGGATGACCTTTGTTTCTCGCGCTTCAAGTTTTAGGCGTTCTTCTTCGCTTTGTTTTAATTCTTGTGCAGTTTTTAGTGCCGCTTGTGCTTGATTTTGTTCTACATCATTCACACCTGCAAACTGAGTTTCGCTTACGACAGACTGGGTCACTTCACGGTTTGACACAATCTGTTGTTTTTCCTGAGCCAAAACATCTTGACGTGAAAGTTGCTGTTCATCGACCAATTTCTGCAAATCAGGAGGTAATTCGCTTGGCATTTCAACTGGATCTGGTCGAACAGCATCTACCAAACTATAGTTAAAGTAGCGTGAGTTGGTCAAATTATTAGCCAAACCATTTACACGCCAAAAGGTATAATCCGCTCCGGGCTCCCATGTCACTAGACTTTGTAAAACATCTAGATCAATTGGTAGCGGCTTATCCGGATCACTCATTACAAACTCTACGTCACCTAGCTTATAACGACTACCTGTCTCAAAACGCAGGTTAATATCTGCTGTATTTTGTGGCTGTTCCACTTTCACATCGTGTAAGCGCCAATAACTATCAAAGAAACCGTTATTACTTGCAGCCTCATTGACTCGTCCTTTAGTTGACTCATATAAGCCATGATTTAATACATCGCCTACATCTTGTTCAGGCAAAACCCGTATCACTTGAAACTGCGGTAAATTTGCACCTGCACCACTAAATTCAATGTTTTGCTCTTCGATACGAACGGGTGTATTCGGTGTGACTTGAACACGGACACGACTACTACTGGTTTTTTCAAACTTAAACTCAGCATTATAAAAACCAACCGCTTGCGCCGCTTGGTTGGACAGTGTACGGAGTTGCGGTAGTGCCGATGGAAAATCATCAAAAGATTCTTGGGTAAAACTCGAGAGCTTACCCTTAATATTGTCTTTTAAATTAACCAATGCTGCCTGATAAGCTTTATTCGATATCTCGCCCTCATATTTTGCATTGATAATTTCAACATCAGCACTGATCCGTGGAACTTTGGCGCTATCCATTTCTTTTGGTGGTCGAATCTTATAGAGCATGCGTTTAAAGAAGTTCGGTTCTTTGGCGATTTTCTCTTCGGTGCTCATGTCAAAATCTAAGGTATTTCCCGCTGTATTTGCCTCTACCGAAATTTGACTATCTGCTTGAATATTTCGCATCAAATCGTCGACATTAACAGGTGCTTGATTAATCTCAGCCATTTCCTGCTGTGTCGCATCTGCCACGACAAGCTCTTTCTTTTGACCACTGCGGTAGGCCTGTGCTTCTGCTTTGGCTTGCTCTGCTACCTGATAAATATCATTTGCCATATTCTGATCTACTTGAACATCAGGCAAATCCTCAAGGTCTTCAAATTGAATCGGTGCAAATTCAGCTAAGTTTTTTAAAGCGGTTTGTTGCTGTTGCAACATTTGCATACTGTCTAGAACAGTAGGTTCAACCGCCATATTTTTAACTTTCTGTAATTCCTCGGTACTGCTCATACCCTGAAGAATCGCTTCTTTTTTAATTTCCTCAGTCATTTGCGCATTCGTTTGCGTATCCACTTGCACACTGCTTGGCTCAATGGCAACGGGCGTTTCTGCAAAACTTGCTTGTGACAAAAGCGTTAAAAAGATACTCAGGCATAAATATTTATTGTTATGATGCCACGGTATGAAAGAATTCATACTCAATGAAAGAGTCGACTTTTTAAAATTTGTTTTGGCAAGCATAGAAAACTCTAAATTTATTTAATCTTTATGGATTTGCTCTAATGAAATGACCCAAAAGAACTGAAATCTATTGATTATTTTACCCAATTTCAGGTTTTAAATATCTTACATGATTTTATTGAACGATTGAGCAATTAGTCACATTTCTTAATAAAACTTAATGCAGTGCAAAAAGCATGAAAAACAATGAACATCTATTAAGTACCCGTCGCTTTCTTCCCATGTTTATTACCCAATTCTTTGGTGCATTAAACGACAATGTTTATAAACAAGCTTTGCTTTTAGTCATTACTTATGGATGGATTAATCAACAAGCAGCCAGTGTAAGTACACTCAATAATCTAGCTGCACTTTTATTTATCCTACCTTACTTTATTTTCTCCGCAACAGCAGGACAAATTGCTGACAAATTTGAACGCTCACAGTTGATTCGCAGCATTAAAATTTTAGAAATTGTGATTATGCTGATTGGCTCAGCAGGATTCTTATTGGGAAATCTATGGTTGCTGTTGTTGGCTTTATTTATGATGGGCACACACTCCACCTTCTTTGGCCCAATCAAATACGCCATTTTACCTGAGATTCTCAAGCCAAATGAACTCATGTCTGGCAACGCATTGTTCCAATCAGGTACATCTATTGCCATATTGGTGGGCATGATTTTAGGTGGTGCGGTCATTTCAGCGTCAAATGGCAATTTGTTTTGGATTAGCCTGACTGTGGTTACGATTGCTATTTTGGGTTATTTCTCTAGCCGCTATATTTTAAAACAAAAAGTCAGCGCACCCGATTTAAAGATTGACTGGAATTTCTTTAGAACGAGTTTTCAAACACTTCAATATGCCAAAAGCCTGCCCCTCATTTTTATGGTTTTACTGGGGAATTCATGGTATTGGTTTTATGGGGCGACCTACCTCACTCAAATTCCGCAGTTGACCTTGCAAAATTTACACGCTTCAGAAAATGTCGTAAGTCTACTCTTGACCTTTTTCTCTGTCGGCATTGGGGTCGGTTCGCTGTTATGCCGTAAGATTGGTGGTTCAGAAGTAAATATAAAAATGGTGCCTGTGGGTGCTATTGGACTGACTCTATTTGCCTTTTATTTGGCCTTGAGTCTCGCTTATGTCCCAGAACGCACAGGGGCAATGCTCAATGTTAGCGATATGTTCAACCACGGTATGGTTTACTATCATGTCATGCTCGCAGTGACTTTGCTTGGCATCAGTGGTGGTTTTTATATCGTACCCTTGTATGCCATGATGCAAGCGTATTCTCCGCGGTCACACCGTGCACGTGTTGTTGCCGCAAACAACATTTTAAATGCGGTGTTTATGGTGTCATCTGCTGTATTTTCGATTATCATTTTAAGTGTTTTAAAGATTGATATTAAAATACTTTTCAGCATTACCGCTATATTGAGTGCAGTTTTTACAGTATGGTTGTTATATCGACTTAAACCTATGCTAAAAACTGTACAACCTGAGTTAGAGGACTAAAGTTATGCGTCATTACACTGGCATAGATAAATTTATCAATTCTTTTGATCAAGCCCTGCGCAGCTTAGTTCCTGGCACAACGTCTGCTCAACGCGAGAACCCAGGTAAGGCGGTAGAAACCCAACTGGCCGTCAGTGAAGCGCGTCATGTTGCTGGTTTAATGCGAGTCAACCATAGTGGCGAAGTCTGTGCTCAAGCGCTCTATCATGGTCAGGCCTTAACTGCAAAACTGCCAAATGTACGCCGTGAAATGGAACAAGCCGCGATTGAAGAACAAGACCATCTCGCATGGTGTGAAGACCGCTTAAAAGAACTGGATAGCCATACCAGTCTGCTCAATCCAATTTGGTATGGTTTGTCTTTTGGTATGGGCGCAATCGCAGGCATTGCAGGCGATAAATATAGCTTAGGTTTTGTTGCAGAAACGGAGCGCCAAGTCAGTCTGCATTTACAACACCACATCAGCCAACTCCCTGCTCAAGATGATCGTTCACGCAATATCCTTGTACAAATGAATGAAGATGAATTACATCACCGTGATACAGCACTAAATGCTGGCGGTGTCGATTTACCTATTCCTGTCAAAATCACCATGACGGCTATATCAAAACTCATGACCAAGACCAGTTATTTTATTTAAACAACAAGGGTTTAAATAAAAAAGCAGTGGAATCACCACTGCTTTTTTATTGACTTAGTGCTGAGTTATTCCACAACGATCGGCAACAATAAGGTATTGCTTACTTGTTTCAAATTCGCTGTATATTTAGTTGCCAATGAAGGGTTGGATGGATAACTTTTTCCGTTGAACTTGAGTATGACCTGTCCTAAACCACGTGTGTAAACCGACAAATCATGCCAACCTTGCGTCTGTGTACTTAAAGCATAAATTGGGGTAGATGATACGGTCATTTTGCTATGTGGTTGGAAGCGTCCATTAGCAAGTCCTTTAAAGACCAATAAAGTACATCCACCAGAACCACACCATTCTGAACCATCCAGCAGTACCACTGCATCAGCCAGACCATCCTGATTCAAATCAAAAGTATTAGTTTGATAATTTGACTGATCTTGCGTATAGGCATGCACCGCCTGCTCTAGCGCTTTATTTTCAGCAGATTTCGATGCTGAGACTTCATTCCCAACTGTACTTGTCACTACTGAAGTCAGATCTGATTCCGCTTCAACCATGTTTGATGGATTTGATTGACAACCCGCTACAAGCATTGCTAAAAAAAGCGCACTCAAAATTTGTATTTTCATGAAATAACTCGCTTTGAATTGTATTTTTATATACATCTTAAAGCAGTTATAAATGCAATCACACTTCAATATGTTAATTGGTTTCTAAACAACTGACCGTTGGAAATGTATGCTCTGCATGTTGAAAGGCAGCATCCTTCCACACATCAAACATTGGAATTTTAACATCTAAAGCCAAAGGCAGTTTCTTAGGATTAAATTGCATATGCTCTAGGTTGTCACCCCATGCAATCAAATCAACATCCAAAGCAATTTGATGCGATGGACGAATTCGTCCAGAGGCATTTTCCATTTTTTTCAGCAGGACTGAAATCTCAGAAGCAGACAAAGTTGATTTCAGCAAACACGCTGCATTCCAATAATCTGCTCCGACACCATCACGACATGGAATTAAATAAATGTTCGAAAATTGCAGCTGCCCAATTTTAGATAACTCATCAGAGGCATATAAAAAATGTTGCTGAGGGTTATTATTACTCGCCAGAGCTAAGGCGAAAATCGTTTCGGTGGCGTTCAAGACGAATTCCTACAGAATTTGCTTGCGCGATAATGGCAGGCTTACGGATGGTAATATTAATTGATTCAATCGCATGAAAGGTAGAAAAAAGTGCGTTGATGACCAACTTTGCCGCATGTTCAATCAGTTCAGGCTTGGCTTCTTGAATAACCTTTGCCGCGATTTCACAAATTTCAGCATAATTTAAGGTATGGTCTAAGTCATCTGAGTTTGATGCTTGCTCCAAATCTGTTTGAATAATCATATCCAACATTAAAGGCTGAATAATCTGACGTTCCCAGTTAAAACAGCCAATCACTGTTTCAACTTTTAAGCCTTCAATGATAATTGCGTCCACATTATTACCTTTAACCGATTTTGACTTTTAATTCCTGCATTACGAAACCATGTTTCTCATCCGTTTAACAGGAAAGCGTTTTTCAGTCCCTCTTTTCAAAAGAAGGACTGAAAGGGATTTTTTGGAGAATGTGCTTCAAAAGAATTTAGTTTTTTAACAACACATTTGGGTCGATAGTTTGCACCATTTGCAAACGCTGGTCAGCATAGATGTCGGTATACGGTGCAAGGATGCGCATGAAACGATCGAAATACAGCATCTGTTTAAATAACAAGGCAAAATCACGTGGGAAGCGAATGCCGTGACGCTCGCCCACTGCGACCATATCCATCATAATGTCATTCAAATCTGCTGGGTTTGAACTCAGCAATTCTTGCGGATCTGCCAACAGCACACCACTAAATAAACGCTCAAGATCTGCGGCCAACACTTGCGTATCAATCTGCACTGCGGTCATGCCCATTTTCAGCATGTTTTCCGCCATGAGTGCATAATCGGTTTTTTGTAAGGCATCCATAAAGGCGATACAAGCTGTCCAGACTTCAGGTTTCAACTGGCCCACAATTCCAAAGTCAATAAAACCGACACGACCATCATCAAGCAACATCAAGTTTCCAGCGTGTAAGTCAGCATGGAAGCTATTACACATCATCAGACTACCAAACCATGTATTCATGGCAGTAATCAGGACTTGTGATGGATCTTTGCAACGCTGTTTCACCACATTAAAATCGGTTAATGGTACACCATATAACCGTTGCATGGTCAGCACACGGCGAGTCGAATATTGGTGATAGACCTTCGGTGCCATGGCTTTATGGTTTTGTGTGATATTGAGATAATTCACAAAGTCATCCAGATTACTGGCTTCTTCAATAAAATCGACTTCACGAACCATGCGGGTTTTAATTTCTTCCACAATGTCTGCAAGAGATGCAAATTTGACTTTAGGCACCGCTTTTTCCAAGACCTTGGTTGCCCAGTGCAGCACATTTAAGTCAGTATAGAGAATTGTTTCTACACCTGGCTTTTGCACTTTAATCACTACATCTTCGCCCGTTACCAGTTTTGCGGCATGGACTTGGGCAATAGATGCCGAAGCTAACGGTGTTTCATCAATTGATGCAAAAATCTCAGACAGATTTCGACCTTCAAACTCAGACGCCAAAACCCCTTGTACATAACTAAACGGTAAAGATGGGGTTTGGTCTAAACAGCCTTGGAATTCTTCAACGTATTCACGTGGAAAAAGTGAAGGTGTACTGGCAATAAACTGACCCAGCTTGATATAGGTTGAACCCAAAGACTCAAAGGTTTCACGCATCAGTTTGGCATTACTTGGTTTTTCAGTTGCGTACTTAATACCTGCACGCGCTGCAATGACTGCTGTTTCCCCAACACGGGCAACAGAGCGCAGTCCATCTAAAAAGATATTGTTTTTCATAATATCGGTCAAAAATAAATTGTATTGAGTGTATCAAAGAATGAAAAAATTGCAGGCTTATCTTGCCTGACAAACTGGACAATCTGTATCTTTTTCGAAAGCAAGCAAACGTTGTTTCATACTTAAGCCATCCCAAAGCAACAGGCGTTGTTTGAGTGCGGAGACATTTAAACCCAAGTATAAAAGTGCATGATGCGCTTGAAGACTAGCCATCACGTTAGGGGTGGTAGCTAAAACGCCCGAATCTGCACAGCGTAGGCTTTCATTCGCATGTTCTTCTTTCGGGAACAGACATTCATAACAAGCAGACTCGCCTTCCACCATAAACAGTTGCCCTTGAAAACCAATGGCCGATGCACTGATGAGTGGAATATTGGCCGCTTTACACTGCTGATTGACCAAATACCGCGTCGTAAAATTATCACAACCATCAAGAACTAGGTCTTGACCAACAATTAAGCGAGCTGCATTAGATGTATCAAGCTTTACAGTATGCGCATGGACTTGGATATAGGGATTGATCTGCTTTAAACGCTGGGCCAAAACCTCTGCTTTATAGAAACCGACATTGTTTTCTACATAGGCAATCTGTCTTTGCAGATTGCTTACTTCGATCGTATCTGCATCAATCAGAGTGATTTGCCCTACGCCAGCACGTGCCAGTAACTCCGCAGTCAAACAACCGATGCCTCCACAACCCACGATAAGGACGTTGGCCAACTTGAGTTTTTCTTGTGCCTCTATATCCCATCCGTCCAATAAAATTTGGCGGCTATAGAGATGCATTTCAGCATTACTGAGTTCTAGACTTTCATCTAACTCGTCCATGATTCAGCCTTTTGCTAAAGAAAATATTGATGTCGAATTATAACCATGAAACTAAGATTGGCTATGCACAAATTCAATAAATGCGATGTGCTTTAAATGGCTCATCTTTTCATTTTTAAGTTACGGATATTGAATCATAGTAGTTGCCTAGTTAAATTTACTTAGGCTATTTATACATCTAACTATGTTTAGAGCAGTGTTCCCACAGGTCACTATAAATGGATCAAAGAAAAGCCAGCCCATTTAGAACTGACTGGCTTTAATTCTAATTAGAGTTCAACAAAAAATATGATACGCGAAAATGTCATCTGCAACCTGCATGGTCTAAGCAAGATAATGTTTCTTCGATATCTTTTAATAAATCCAAGAAAAGAACAGGTTTTGCAGGTGACAATGGTTTTGCCTACTTTTGCCGAAACAAAAGTAGGGCGAGCAGCAGGCTAATGACAAAATTGGATGAAAATTCGATAAAACTCCGCCAAGATAATTTTTTTCAATCGGTTAGATCAACAATTACTGCGAATTCGACTTACCACTAAGACCCTTTTATTTTTAAATTAAATTGCAACTTGTATGGTTTGTATCTTTGCCACTTCTTGCTGTTTCAGTAAATTACGTTGAATTTTGCCACTCGACGTTTTCGGCAAGCTTTCAACAAACTCAATCTCTTTCGGATACGCATGTTTAGATAAACGTGAACGCACATAGGCTTGGAGTTTGCTATCCAATTCTTTAGAGGCTTGGTACTGAGGTTTCAGCACCACAAAAGCTTTCACCACTTCAGTGCGTTCTGGGTCAGGCTTACCAATCACAGCCGACTCTAAAACCTCTACACACTCAAGCAAAGTACTTTCGACATCAAAAGGCCCAACTCGATAGCCTGACGTTGTAATGACATCGTCAGCACGTCCAACAAAATCGACACCGCCAATTTCATTCAGTTTGACCGTATCACCCGTTAAATAATACTGTCCCACAAAGGACTTTCGATTATTGCCACCATAGCCCTTAAACCATGTCAGTGGTGACTGGCTAAAGTCTATCGCCAACGTTCCAATCTCTCCGCGCTTCACTTCTTGGTGGTTCGCATCCAGTACAGCAAAGCGGTGTCCAGGATTGGCAAAGCCTGCCGACCCGACTTTTTTCTCATGCTCCAGTGCATGATGGTTGGCAATCACCATGCCCAACTCAGTTTGTCCATACTGGTCATAAATGTTGACGTTCAGATCATTATTGAACCAATGAATCACTTCTGGGGTCAAAGGCTCACCTGCACTACTGACGGCACGTAAGTGAGTTTTAATGGAAGGATCAAACTTTTCTTTGAAACCGAAGAACATTCGAAAAGCTGTAGGCGACCCCGTTAAGTTACTGACACGATACTTTTTAATAACCTCAACCGCATGATCCACGCTAAATGCACGCTCATCCATAATGATGCTATGCCCCAAGCTGAGCGGGCCTGTGATTCCATAGTACAACCCATAAGCCCAGCCCGGATCGGCTAAATTCCAGAATGAATCGTCTTCTCTTAAATCGACCGCATGTTGCATATAACCCTTAAAAGCCAAAACTGCTTTTAAAGGGACAGGTACCGATTTCGCCAAACCTGTGGTGCCAGAGGTAAACATCATCAGGAAATCATCATTAAAGCTACACAAAACAGCTTCACATTGATCGGACTGTTGTTTGACCTCTTGCCAAAAATCAGCTTCGTTACTAGCTAAGTTTGTTCCCGCATTTACAGTCAGGATATGTTTGACTTCAACGTGATTTAATTTTGGGCGTTGTTCTGCATTGGTCACAATCAATTTAGTATTCGCAGTTAAAACTCGATGCTCAATCGCCTTCGACTCAAAAGCGGTAAACAGAGGCTGGTAAATCGCACCGATCCGCCATGTTGCTAAAATCGTAATCAATAGTTCAGGGGTACGGGGTAACAGCCCTGCGATACAGTCACCTACTTGAATGCCAATATTTTTAAAATAATTTGCCAACTGTGCTGAGGCCACATCGAGCTGTTCAAAACTCCATTGCTCAGACTCTCCATTTTTTCCTTCCCAAATGAGTGCTATTTTTTGCTGCCCGACATAACGCTGACAACACTCAATATAAGCATTCATTGCATTGGGTTGACCGACCAATTGTTCTTGAATCAGTTGCTCATAGTTAAATTCTTGGTGGGCTTGTTCTAATGTCTTCATCACGACAACCTCGTATTATCCATTTTTTAAGGCCAAATCCACTTTGGCCGTCCATGTTCTTTATCATTTTAAGCGTTGAACTGACCTCATTGTCAGTCCTATATTGTTTGAATACCCAGAGCAGCTCAGCTACTCGACTTAATACCTGTAACTAACGGCTACACCTAGATAACCATGTTTTAAATGCACCTACAATTTCCAAATCCCTCAATGAAAGTGCAAGCTTTGAACATCGACCAAGGTCTAAAACTGAGTCGTCTTAAACCTTGGTGACTTCACGTGCAATGACCAGACGTTGAATATCAGATGCTCCTTCATAAATCTGGCTCACACGAACATCCCGATAAATTCGCTCAACTGGAAAATCTGAGACATAGCCATAACCACCATGAATTTGAATCGCATCAGAACAAACACGCTCCGCCATGGTTGAGGCAAACAGTTTGGCCATAGACGCTTCTTTTAAACACGGCAATCCTGCGTCCTTCAAAGCAGCTGCATGAAAAATTAACTGGCGTGCCGCTTCAATTTGCGTCGCCATATCGGCTAAACGAAAAGCAACTGCCTGATGTTGTACAATTTCAACACCGAAGGCTTTGCGGTCATTGGCATATTCAACCGCAGCATCCAAAGCTGCGCGCGCCATACCGACTGATTGCGCGGCAATACCAATACGCCCAGACTCCAAATTTGAAAGCGCAATTTTATAGCCCTCACCTTCCGCACCTAGCAAATGATCAGCCGGAATGCGGCAGTTCTCCAAAACGATGGTTGCCGTATCCGAACAGTGCTGCCCCATCTTTTCCTCTATACGAGAGACAATATAGCCTTCGCTATCGGTTGGGACTAAAAAGCAAGAAATTCCTTTCTTACCCGCAGCCTTGTCTGTGACTGCAAAAACTAAAGCGACTTGGGCATGCTTACCTGTGGTAATGAATTGCTTGGTTCCATTCAGCACCCATTCATCGCCCTCACGAACGGCTTTACACTCCAATGCTCCTGCATCTGAGCCTGCTTGTGGTTCAGTGAGACAAAAACATCCCAGCCACTCACCTGTGGCAAGCTTGCTTAAATATTTCTGCTTTTGCGCATCAGTGCCATAACGCTGGGTAATCCCACACGGCAGTGAATTTTGTACACTGACAATGGTCGAAATCGCACCATCACCTGCTGCAATTTCCTCAAGTGCCACCACCAGTGAAATATAATCCAAGCCTGCACCACCCCACTCAGGTGAAACAGTCATACCCAAAGCACCTAACTCACCCAGCTCTTTGAGTTCTTGCGCAGGAAACTGTGCAGTTTTGTCACGTGCAGCTGCGGTTGGCTTCAGTTTTTCTTGCGAATAACTACGAAGCATATCCTGAACCATTTTTTGTTCTTCATTTAAAAGCATGGAGTGTCGTCCCTTCTCTGTTCAGGTTATTAAATTTAATAAATATTTGATACACGGCGACCCATTCGTAACCTGAAAGCCTTTCAAAAGATAATGTTTCTGCGAGAAAGTAGTCTGTAAATTTAATAAAACAGGTTTTGCGAATGGAGATGGTTTTGCCTACTTTTCCCAAAAGAAAAGTAGGTCGAACCGAAGGTTATAAGAAGCCTTTACTTATCAACTCAAAGATCACAAATCAAAATGAATTATTTAGGTTGCATACGAATCGCGCCATCTAAACGAATCACTTCACCATTCAAATAACTATTTTCAAAAATATGGCCTACCAGCTGAGCAAACTCCTGCGGTTTTGCCAAACGCTTCGGAAATGGCACCATTTCACCTAGCGCATCTTGTATATTTTGCGGCATCGCCTTCAACATTGGCGTTTCCATAATGCCTGGAGCAATGGTCATCACTCGAATTTTTTCACGTGCTAGCTCGCGTGCCAGCGGCAAAGTCATTGAGACAACCGCGCCTTTCGATGCTGCATAAGCGGTCTGGCCAATTTGGCCGTCATAGGCTGCAACTGAAGCTGTATTCACAATCACGCCACGTTCTTCTTCACCAGCTTGAGGTTCATATTGCGCGATTAACTGCGCAGCAAAACGCAGCATATTAAAAGTACCTGAGACATTGATGTTTAATACTTTTTGGAATAAAGCCAGCTCATGAATACCCTCACGACCCAACACTTTGGCTGAAGGCGCTACACCCGCACAGTTCACCAAACCATTCAATTGTGCATATTCCGCCTCGACTTCTTGGAAGAAACTTTGCACGGCGTGCTCATCAGTAACATCAAGGCTTTTAAACTGAGCATTTTCACCCAACTCACGCTGTAGCTCTTCACCTAAAGCTTGGTTCATATCTACCAAAATGACTTTCGCACCTTGTTCAATCAAATGACGTGCTGTTGCCGCACCTAAACCCGATGCACCACCTGTAACGACAAAAACCTTCCCTTGAATCTTCATTTATTTTTCCTTGTATGATTGAATGCTACGACTTAAGAAGAAATGTAAACACAGAACCCTTTAAGTACAATTTCCAAATATTGCATCTTCCATGATGGTTTTGGACAATGCTCAAAATGCACAATAAAAATATGGAAGCCACTATGACTGCATCGGAACATGCAAACACCCAGAAAGATTCCATTTCAATTGCTTTGGTACACGAAGCATTGTTTGAAGCTGAAAAGCAGGGATATGCAGTTGCTGATATTTTGAAAAATGCAGGCATCAATAACGAACTGTTAAGTGCGACAAAGGCACGAGTCTCAGTCAATCAATATGCACAGCTCTGGACTGAACTGTCCAATGTCATGAATGATGAGTTTTTTGGGATGGATCGTCATGCTATGCGCCGTGGCAGTTTTCAGTTTTTGTCTAAATCACTATTACACACCACCCAGCTGGACCAAGCCATTCAACATATTTTGCAGTTTATGAATCTGGTGCTAGATGACTTTAGCAGTCAACTCATGGTGCAAGAGCATTATGCCTATATTGTGATTTATGAACGACAACAGCCCAAACGCATGTTTAGTTACGCGACTTATATCATGCTGATTCATGCGCTTATGTGTTGGCTAGTGGGTCAACGGGTGATTTTGAATCAAATTCAACTCAAATGTGATGCACCTACAGATGACATCGACTACAAAGTTCGTTTTTGTGAAAATATCCAGTATCAAATGGCTGAAAACTATATTCAGTTCGATGCCAATTATTTAAAAATGCCAATAAAACAGGACAGTAAATCGTGGTATCAATTTATTCAGCAAACTCCACATATTTTACTGACCCGTTATAAAAATCCACATTCAACCAGTGCCCAAATTCGTCGCTACTTAATGCAAGAGCCGCCTATACAATGGCTTGAACTGTCTGAAATTGCCCATCATTTCAATATGTCTGAGGCGACTATTCAGCGGCGACTGAAAAGCGAAGGTTTCAGTTATCAGCAACTGAAAAATGATATACGCCGTGATATGGCGATTGAGCTGCTCAGTAACAGCCAAGTATCATTACAAGACATTAGCACTGAACTCAATTTTCATGATCCGAGTGCGTTCCACCGTGCTTTTAAAAAGTGGACTGGGGTCAGTCCCGGTGCTTATCGTCAAAATAAGGACGCTTAACTCAGGTCGATTGGTATAAGCAACTACGAGATGCTCTTGCTCTTTCTACATCACAAATCACTAGCCAATAAAATTCTCTCGTTCAAGTAAAACCTTAACATTCTATTGTTCTGACTTGGGTTTTAATTTGCCAAATGAAATGTCAACAGAGCTTATACATTAAATTGAATTTTTGATGCTCATTCATCGGAAAATCAGGGTGCTGTCGCACTTTGTCACTGACTTCAAAAAATTAACTGCCATAGTGATCTCGTCATATTGTTCTTGACACAATGTTGAATAAAAACATCATGGAGGGAAAACATGAGTAGCCAATTAAATAAAAACTTAATGAAAAATATCGGATGGTTATCATTATTAGTGTGCAGTCAGCCAGTGATAGCCGACTCATACGTTTATGTGACCAATACCACCCCTGAAACAGTCTCCGTCAATATTAATCATCATGGTACACGCACCTTAACGCAAGGGAGTCAATGGGCTCAAGAAGCCACTCAAATTGCCCCTTATGAAACCAAACGTGTACTGCGTTATAACCGTTATACTGGGCTAAAGTCAGGCCAAACCTATAATTTTGATACCGTGATTACAGGCGGTGGTTCAAGCGTCACCCTGAAACAATCTATGACTGGCACTTGGTCTGGCAGCGATATTAAACATTCTGCATCTGGCAGTGATTTCTCTGCACCATGGTTCAACGACCGTAACATTCAGCGTTTCAACACCAATTATGCAGGAAAAACGGCGCAGACTGCTTTTAAAGCTGAATACACTGGTGGTTATGACGACTTCCACTACACCATCCATCAAAATACCGTGCCAGAACCTGTTGCCAGCAGTGCCGATGAGTTTAAAGTTTTAACCTACAATATTTATGCCCTTCCTTTGGTGGCAAGTAAAATTGATGAACGCTTAGAACAACTACCACAAAACCTAAAAGGCTACGACGCGATTTTATTCCAAGAGACCTTTGCTTCTGGTCGTACCGCCATGTTGGCCAAATTAGCTCAGGAATATCCGTACCAAACCTATATTCCAATCGGTTCAGGCTACAACATTTATGACAGCGGTATATTGGTTGCCAGTCGTCATCCTATCGTAAAAACGGATCATTTTATTTACCCGAGCTGTACAGGGATTGACTGTTTTGCCGATAAAGGCGTGATTTATGCTGAAATTCTCAAGAATGGCAAAGCCTACCATGTGACCTCCACGCATACCGCATCGTTTGATACCGACGCGGCACGTGATATGCGCCAGCAACAATTTAAGCAAATCCGCGCTTTGGTCGATAAGCAAAATATCCCGTCATTTGATGCAGTTCTTATGGGCGGTGACTTTAATGTCAACAAGCTACTGTGGCCGCAAGATTATGCACAAATGCAAATTAACTTGAATGGTACGGTACCAGTCAGCACAGGATATACCGAATCAACCTTCGATCCACGGGTGAATAAACTCGCGGGTGCAGGACTCACGGGCGGCTCTACCGTAGAGTATTTAGACTATGTGGTGTCATCCAATAACCACCGTCAGCCTATACAAGCACGTAATAATGTCCGTATTCTTCGCTCGGCTACCGATACCTTGTTTATGACTTGGGACTTATCTGACCACTTCCCTGTCATGGGCCAATTCCAATACAACCCATAAGGAAGAATAATGAAGCGCTTACGGCTTATCGCTTTGGTGCTGAGTGTATTGGTGATCGGTGTGGTGATATGGTTGGGCCTTGGCCCATCCTATGCCACATCGGGTCAAACTCAGGCATCCTCACCGTCCCTTACAGAGACTGCTCAACCCAGCAGTTTGCAAGAGAAGCTTGCTGCTGCAAACAACGACGAGTCAAAAATGCAGCAACAACAGCAACAAGAATCCATCCAACAAATTATTCAACACTTTCAAAAAAATCCGGGCAATATCACACAATTATTAAACCAGTTACAACAAAACTGCCCCGATACCAACTGTCAGGCATTATTAAAACAGGTATTGGCCGAATATCCAGATCAGCAGTTTGCCCAGACCTTAAAACGATTGATAGAACGCCTACCACTGTACGAAAAAGAAATGCAAGCTAAAACCATGTCCACACAAATGACACCACAACAGCGTTATCAGGAAATTTGGAACTTACGTGAGCAGACTTTAGGTAAGCAAGAAACACAACTCGGCTTTGCTGAAGAAAAAGAATTTGCCAGCTATCAGTTTGCTTATGGTGAACTCTTGGGACGAGCACCGCAAATGACACTACAACAACGTCTGAGTGAACTTGCGCAATTACAGCAACAATATAAAAACTCGAGCAAAAACATTGATGGTCAAAGTGGTGGTTATGATAAAGCCCTTAAATTGGCTTTAATTGGCGTCACCGACCCAATACAGCAACAAGAAATTACCCAACACATTCGTAACAGCTACTTTTCAGGCAAAGAAGCGGCGCAAATGGCTGAACGCGAACAACAAGTCGCTCGTCAGCAACAACAGATCGCCAGTTACCAATCTGAGCTTACTGCTCTAAACCAAGAAATGAACCAGCAAAAACAAAATTTAGCTGAAAGTGCATGGCAACAGCAGTATCAACTCCGCCTAGAACAACTGAGGCAAAAGCACTTTAACTAGTGGCGTAAACGTTCATCATTCTCTACCCCAAACACAGACAACTAAAGCAAGGTGATGTACCTCAACTTGCTTTAGCTTGTATTTATAAATTGTAATTCCACAATATGTCTACGTTTGAATCAGTAATCTTAAAATAAAGAACATTCCAGAGAATCCAAAATATAATTAATTTATTTCAATAACTTAAAAACAATTCAAATAAATTTTTAATTGAAACTCCACGATATTCCGCACTGAACGCTTCTTTTTGATCTATCCGAGCCCCTTGCAACAGTCGTATGAAATGCACACAGGCACTCAATTTAATAAATTTAAGCTTTTCATTCACTTAACAAATCCATCTTTCATTTATCGGAATCTATTTGCAAAAAATTCCAAAATGGATTATTTTTCAACCAATTTTAAAGCATTCTTTAATGCTTATTTCTGGCTGTACTCCCCCCTGTTTAATCACCTTATTTCTTTTAAAGGTTATGACATGCTTAAAATGATTGATGTTCTCGATCAACGTCTGGTGCAAAACTTTACTCAAGCTTTGCAGTCTCCTACCCCACAATTTGAAGAGCAACTGGATCAAGGCATTCTCAATGCATCAGACCTCGAATTAAATCATGCTGTTACTGCATTTTTTAATGAAGTTGATGCGATTGAAGCTGCTCAAGCGTTGGATATTAGCGCTGACCGTATTCAAGCCCTGCAGTTAGGTGCATCGTTTAAAGATGAACAATATCTAGCCGATCTAAAGAAAATTGTGACGCTTTGCCTTGCACTTGAAACTGATGCTTTAGAGCAAGTTGAAGTGTCTGACAGCTTACAAGACTATCCTATGTAAGCTTGCAATCCCTCAAAAAAAAGCGACTTTTACAGTCGCTTTTTTACATTCAAAATGAATGATTTAGTTATGCAATCTTCATATAAGAAGAAATTATTCTATGCTTTTTGGAAGTTATTCTATACTCCAAAAACTGCACATAGCTCAATCAAGTTATTAAAATTCAGATAGTTAAACTAAGACTACCCGTTTATTTCAATTTAATATTTTGTTATCCATTTTTCTTTTTTTATTTTTCGCATCCATCAGGTTAAAAGAACCCACAAATGAACTTATTTAAATGATGCAACATGAAAAACTTTAAACTACTGAGCACTTCACTGATTTTAGGTCTGATCGGCTCTTATGCCCATGCCGCTATTCCAAACACACTCAAACTCGATTATGCCTATTACGCGCCAACCAGTCTTGTGGTGAAAGAGCAGAAATTGTTAGAAAAAGCCTTACCTAAGACTGAAATTAAATGGGTGTTTAGCCAAGGCAGTAACCGTTCTCTGGAATATTTAAATAGCGGCAGTGTCGATTTTGCTTCAACCGCAGGGCTTGCAGCCGTGCTCAGTCGTGCCAACGGCAGTCCAATTAATACCGTTTATATCCAGAGCCAACCTGAATGGACCGCTTTGGTGGTTGCTAAAAACTCCCAGATTAAAAGTTTAAAAGACTTAAAAGGAAAGAAAATTGCAGCAACTAAAGGTACAGATCCATTTCTGTTTACCCTACAAGCATTGGATACAGTGGGTCTAAATAAACGCGACGTGCAACTGGTCCATTTACAACATCCAGATGGCAAAACAGCTTTAGAACGTGGTCAAGTCGATGCTTGGGCAGGCCTAGATCCACTGATGGCTTCGGCACAAGTGCAATCTGGCGCAAAACTACTGTATCGAAATATTGGGTTTAATAGTTATAGCGTGCTCAGTGTCAAAGAGTCTTTTACTCAGCAAAGCCCCGAAGCCATTGAAGCGGTGATTAAAGCCTATGAACAAGCACGTAAGTGGGCCAAAGCTAATCCAGAGAAACTGGCGGAGTTATTGGCACGCGAGTCCAAACTTCCGTTGAATGTCGCAAAATTACAATTAAGCCGTACCAACTTTGATCAAAACATTCCGTCAGCCAAACAGATTGCCGCATTACAAAAGTCTGGCAGTATTTTGAATGAAGAAGACTTAGTCCGTAAAGGCACCAATGTCAATCAAGTCGTGACTCAGTTGTTTAAGCCACAATATGCACAAAAGGTTGTAAGCAAATAATGACCAAGTCAGTCGCGAGCTCTTTCACCCCTATTGAAGTGAAAAAGGGTTCCTCATTTCAGTTGAAATTGAAGCGTGCTCTCAAAGCGATCACCCTTCCAGTGCTCTTACTGATTGCTTGTGAATATCTGGTCCGTGCAGGTTTTATTGAACCTTATTTATTGCCTGCACCCAGTAGTTTATGGCAAACCTTTCTAGATTTATGGCAGGCAGATTTATGGATGCATGTCTGGACCAGTACATGGCGGGTATTCTTAGGCTTTTTTATTGGCAGTGTTCTGGCATTAATTTGTGCGATTTTGGTCGGACTCAACAAACAGGTTGAAGCATTTTTAGAACCCAGTTTTTCAGCGATTAAATCCATCCCAAGCTTAGCGTGGATTCCTCTACTTTTACTGTGGTTGGGAATAGATGAAGCATCAAAAATCACCCTGATTGCGATTGGCGCATTTTTTCCGACCTATACCAACACGGTCGCAGCGATTAAAGGTGTTGACCGAAAACTCATCGAAGTCGCGCAAGTCTATCGACTGAAATACTGGCAGCAAGTGCAACAGATTATTTTACCTGCGGCATCTCCGGGAATTTTAACGGGACTACGCAACAGTTTAAGTTTGGCATGGATGTTTATGATTGCCGCAGAACTGATTGCAGCGACACAAGGCATTGGTTACTTACTGAGTGATGGACGAGAAACTTCGCGTCCCGATATTGTGATCTTAGCAATTATTCTTTTAGCCGTACTTGGAAAATTCAGCGATGGCATCATGAAAGCCATCGAGACTTGGCTACTGCGTTGGCGTGACGTATTTGGAACATAAGGTAGAAAAAATAAAAGCGCATCAATTGCGCTTTTATTTTGAAGGGAACAATGAAATTATTGTGTCCACTGCCCTAAAGTGACGCGGTCATTCCCACCATAATCTTTTACCGTACGGACTTGCTTATAGCCCGCTTCTTTAAAGATTTTCTGTACAGCGTCAGCTTGATCATAACCATGTTCAAGCACCACCCAGCCATCGAGGGTTAAATGCTTTTTGCCTTGCTGGATAATGACTTTTAAATCAGCCAAACCATGATCCGCAGCAACCAAGGCACGTTCAGGTTCAGTTGCTAAGTCTTGCATGTGTGTATCATCAGCATCAATATATGGCGGATTCGATACAATCACATCAAAAAACTTTCGATTCAGCGGTGCAAACCAACTACCACACACAAAAGTCACATCATTTAAGTCATGCTTTTCTGCATTTTGCTGGGCAACCGCTAAAGTCGGCTTATAAATATCGGTCGCCGTGATGTCCCACGTGTCCCGTTCACTGGCCAATGAAAGCGCAACCGCACCCGTCCCTGTACCTAAGTCGACGATGCGCGCATCTTCAGGTAAGTCTAAACGTAGTACAGTTTCAACCAGTACCTCGGTATCTGGACGTGGCACTAAGGTATCAGGAGTGACAATCAGATCCAGCGTCCAAAATGGCTGTGAACCTGTCACATAAGCCAAAGGCTCTCCTGCTTCGATTCGTGCCAAGGCAGCAACATAGGCTTGCTCTTGCTCATCGGTCAGCACTTGGTCTTTTTTCATAACCAAATCAAAAGAATCAATTTTGGTAATGTGTTCCAGTAACCATGCATTTTCTTGACGTTCGTAACTCTCAGCTTCACCACGTAAAGCCAAAGCTTGGGCAATATTCATTATCCACCATTCTGCTGTGCAAGCATCGCAAGCTGATCTGCTTGGTATTCGCGGTGTAAGCTATCTAATAGTTCAGTTAAATCACCTTCCATAACCGCATCTAACTTGTATAAAGTTAAGTTAATACGGTGATCGGTCATACGACCTTGCGGATAGTTATAGGTACGGATACGCTCTGAACGATCACCCGAGCCGACCAAGTCACGGCGCATTTCAGACGTTGCTGCATCAGCTGCTGCACGTTTTGCATTTTCCAAACGTGAAGCAAGTAAAGCCATGGCTTTAGCTTTGTTTTTATGCTGTGAACGCTCTTCCTGACATTCCACCACCGTTCCTGTTGGAATATGGGTAATACGCACAGCCGAATCGGTTTTGTTGATGTGCTGACCACCCGCACCTGAGGCACGGTAGGTATCAATACGTAAGTCTGATGCATTAATCTCGACCGTTGTATCGACATCAATTTCAGGCAAAATCGCAACGGTACACGCCGAAGTATGCACGCGTCCTTGAGACTCCGTTGCAGGTACGCGTTGTACACGGTGCGCGCCACTTTCAAACTTCAAGCGGCCGTAAACGCCCTCACCATTCACCAAGCAAATGATTTCTTTATAACCACCGTGTTCGCCTTCATTTTCAGACAACACCTCAATACGCCAGCCTTGTGATTCAGCGTACTTGGTGTACATGCGGTATAAGTCACCCGAGAAGATAGCGGCTTCATCACCGCCTGTACCCGCTCGAATTTCCAAATAGGCAGAATTGGCATCATTTGGATCTTTCGGAATCATTAAAATATTTAAATCAGCTTCTAGAGACTCAATAATGGCTTTATTTTCTTTAATTTCTTCAACAGCCATTTCCTTAAAGTCAGGATCTGACAACATCGCTTCAGCCGTTTCAATGTCTGCTTCTGCTTGTTTGTACTTGGTCCAAACTTCTGTAATTTCAGTCAAATCACTATGTTCACGTGACAGTTGGCGGAAACGCTTGTTATCTGAAATCACTTCTACATCTGCAAGTAATGCTGTTAATTCTTCGTGACGGTCAGAAAGTTGATCTAATCGTAAACGTAACGATTCTTTCATTAGGAAAATATCTCAATATAAAGGCTGCAATACAGTTTCACAGCACCAAAAAATTTGCGCTTAGTTTAACGACTCTATCGCCCAAAGAACATCTTTATTCAATATGGACTGATTTTTACTCCATATAAGCTAAATCGAATTTGTATATTTTTGAAAATAGGTTCAGCCATTGACGTTAAAAATTAAAATAATGATCTACACCCACTCCAACTACTTTTAATAGCACTTCATTCGTCTATGACGCAGAGTGTGAATTACATCACTCCTAGGTTTATCCACATTTGCACGAGTCTGGATAAATTTCATTCGCATTATTCACATTTGTAATAAAACTGATACAAACAAGAAACCAACGGGTTTCAATTTGGTTTCAACTCTTCACAATTAACTAGAATCTTTTTGTTACATTAGCGCCATCGAAATAAATACGACAGTTCAACCAATGTTGGACATGGAGAAACACATGAAACTAAATACACTCTTAATGTCAGCAACATTAGCGACAGCATCCATGTTTACTGCAACTGCGTATGCAGATAATACAACCCGCGTTGCTGCTGCAAGTGCTTTAGGTAGTGTTGCAGGGACTGCAATTGGGAAAAACATGGGCGGTAACACTGGTGCAACCATTGGTGCAGCACTGGGTGGCGCAGGTGGTGCAGCTGTTGCAAGTGACAAACGTAATCGTACAGAATCTGCTATTGGCGGTGCCATCGGTGGTGGTGCGGGTTATACCGTAGGTAAAAGCATGGGTGGTACCAACGGTGGTTATGTCGGTTCGGCATTAGGTGCAGCAGGTGGTGCAGCACTAGGGAATAAAATCTCAAAAGACAAACAAACCAGCTCTTACCATGGAAAAAAATGGAAAAAGAAACACCGTAAACACCATTAATTTACAGCATTGTAAAGATGTCATAGAAAGCACCTTCGGGTGCTTTTTTATGGCACAGATCAAGACGTAATTCCACAGAGCTAAACTGGTAGAAAATACGAAGAGTCGTTACATAGCATTTACCAAAGCAACAATTTTGATAAAGTTTCTCTTCATTATTCTTCCTATATGTTTCGCTAAAGTGAAATCAAGACGAAATGAACATACTCTTAGGAGTCTAAAAATGAAAATCAAATCAATTTTAATGAGTACTGTAATTGCAACTTCTGCATTAACAATGACGACTACATACGCAGGCAATAGTACGAATACAGCACTGACTTCTGCGCTTGGTGGTGTAGTCGGTGCCGCAATTGGTAACCAAATGGGTGGACAAACTGGTGCTATGATTGGTTCTGCCATTGGCGGTGGTGCAGGTGCAGCCGCTTCAGCCAACAAACGTGACCGTAATGGCGCAATCATTGGTGCAGCACTTGGCGGTGCAGGTGGTTATACAGTAGGTAAAAACATGGGTGGCACCAATGGTGGTTATATTGGTGCGGGCTTAGGTTCAGCAGGTGGTGCCGTTCTCGGTAAAAAAGTCTCAGAAGACCGCCGTTACGATGATGAAGATGACCGTCGATATAATGATCGTTATGACCGTCGTGATAACAACCGTGGTTACCGCTACAATAACTATAAATACAATGATCGCGACTACCGTGGTGACAATGGTCGTCACTTAGGCTGGTACAAAAACGGTAAACGTTAAGTCATCTATAAAAATTTCCAAATAAAAAAGCACCTTCGGGTGTTTTTTTATTTAAGAAATAATCGCTGTCTCAAAAAGCTAAAGTACAACCGATCAGCAGCACAATTTGAATATGATCTTCTCATTCATTTTTAATGGTTGTATTAAATTTATCACTGTTGCAATTCAACATATTAGCGGCTGATTTATCGTGCAGACAGAACACATCGAATAAAAACGATATACAAAACCCTGCTTATATCGTATTATTTCGATATACACCGCAAATTTGAGAAGCCGAATGCGCACATTGTCCGAAACTCAATTTTCTATTTTAGAATTAGCTCCTGTCCGCGAAGATCAAACTGTACAACTCACCCTACAGCATAGCTTAAAATTGGCCCAACAAGCTGAACGTTTAGGCTATAGCCGACTTTGGCTTGCAGAACATCATAATATGGATGGTATTGCCAGCTCTGCTACTGCGGTGCTACTCGGCTATTTACTCGCGAATACCTCAACTTTAAAAGTCGGCTCAGGTGGCATTATGCTCCCAAACCATGCGCCACTTGTGGTAGCAGAACAATTCGGTACACTTGCTACACTCTACCCGCATCGTGTTGAGTTAGGTTTAGGTCGCGCACCCGGTACAGACCAAGTCACCATGCGCGCATTACGTCGTGGTCGTCAAGAAACTGAAGAACAATTCCCACAAGATGTCTTAGAAATTCTGCATTACTTTAAAGATGCTGAACCGAATCAACGTATTGTTGCAACGCCAGGACAAGGGACTCATGTGCCCGTATGGTTACTCGGTTCAAGTTTATTTAGCGCACAACTCGCAGCAAAACTCGGTCTTCCCTACTCATTCGCATCACACTTTGCACCGCGCATGCTGAAACAAGCGATTCAGCTCTATCGTGAAAACTTTGAACCTTCTGAATACTTATCGAAACCTTATGTGTCGATGGGTGTCCCTACGGTCGTTGCTGAAACTGATGCTGAAGCGGAGTTCTTGGCAACAAGTGCCTATCAACGTGTTTTAGGTCTAATGCGCGGTCAAAGCTTAAAGTTAAAAGCACCTATTGAAAGCATGGACGGCCTTTGGTCAGCTGCGGAAAAAATGTCCGTAGACAGTTTCTATGCTATGGCACAAATTGGTTCAAATGGCACCGTAAAAGAAGGCTTGAAACAACTTCTTTTAGAATATGATGTCGATGAATTTATTTTCACTTGTGACATCTATGATACAGAGAAACGTTTAGAAAACTTTGAACGTTTAATGCAGATCAAAAATAGCTAAGCGGACGTGAACCTATTTGCCCAATGACTGTTCTATCGACATTCATTGGGCAAAATGAATACGACCCCTTTCCATCTCTGTCCATCCTTAAAAGCATAATCAAAATATGTTATCTCCTTAGACTAAAGTTAACGTGACTGCTCAGACAGTTAATCATTTTGCCTTTTTAGAGCAAAAACACTAAAAATAAAAGATTAAGGAAAAACTAAAAAAACAATTAAGGATCGAGCATGGTTAATTTACATCCAACAGATAGCCTATCGGGTTTATTTCAAAACCATCCCGAATATTTTCAGCATTTCAGAGGTCAACTGATTGCATCATCAGACATTAAACAGCATGATTTTAACCAACAACGTGTTGCGATTATTGGCACCAATCAGCACACGGTAAGTGGACTTGAGTCAATCTGTCAGGTGGCACAATCTGTTCGTGTTTTTCAAAATAAACCTCACTTCATTTTACCCAAAACAGAACGCGGGGTTCAGCGCTTAATCCAGCATCCATTAGTCATTAAAAACCGCCGATTATTTAGTACCCGTATTAAATGCCTATTGGCTTTACGTTTTTTAGAAACCCAAGTTGCTGACCCGTGGCTCAGACACCAACTTAAGCCTAATACTGCTGCCAATAAACTCAAATTCTTTAAGTCCGATTTCTACTACCATGCTTTACAGCGTGAAAACTGTAAATTGGTGACTTGGCCAATTGTGAAAATTCGAAAACATGATATCCAGAGTCTTGATGGTGCAGAACATCCAGTTGATGTGATTATTACCACCTATACACACTAGACATCACGTGGGTAAGCATTTTAGCTTGCCCTCTTTAATTCACTACACCTTGATATTGATAAGCTGACTTTCCACGTGTATAGCGCAAATACTGACCTGTTGGCTGACTATTTTGATTCAGTAATTTGATATCAACATACTTTAAATCTTTCGAAACCCGAATATACGAACCCTGACGCGCTTCATCATAATGACAGTCATAATCCACTTCTATCGAACTCAACTGCTTCTTATTTTTCGTCTGAAAAATTGGGGCTGGTGTCAAAGCTTGAGCATGCATTTTAAAGGCTTGAATTTGATATAGACCGTGGCAACTATCCCCTTTGTAATAGCTTTGCACCAAGTAAATCGGTTGCGTCCCCATTTTCACTTGATCAATATTTAAAATATAGCCCGTATTGATCGCTTGAAGCTTGCTAGACGGTCTCGATTTCATCTGTACATAGGATGAAAATTCACCCATAGTGCCACCACCGCCCACATCAAAGGTATAGAATTTAAGCAGTCGATCAGGTGAGCTATTAATCTTTAGTCTAAGATCTTCAGTTAATTTGGGGAAAGAATAAGCATAGCTTGCAGTATTTTTCTGGATTAAATCGACAATATCCTGTTCGATTTTTTGATTGACTTCATAAAAATCCAGTGCCGCATATTTTAAAATAATCACTTGTTCGGACTGCTGAATGGATATATTTTCTGCATAAAGTGTCATATTAAAAGAACTGAACAAAATAAGACTAAAAATGCATTTTGATATTATTTTCATATAATCTGATCTATATTTTTCTATTTATAGCGAAATTAATAAACAGTATAAAGCATCACCACGATGACCCTTTATACTGTCATCTCGATATCAACCAATGCGACGTTTTAGACCCGTCATTTGGAGTACACGAGTAGAAATTTCCTCAATTGACATTTCAGAGACATTTAAATATTTAATCCCCTCAGAAATATAGATCCCTTCAATGGCGCGTAGTTCCATTTGGCATTGACTAAAGCTTGCATAGCGACTATTCGCCTTACGTTCAGAGCGAATGGCAACCAAACGTTCAGCATCAATCATTAAACCAAACAGCTTATGCTTATGCGCTCGAAGTACTGCAGGTAAGCGGTTATCATCCAAGTCTTCTTCAGTCAGTGGGTAATTAGCAACACGAATTCCAAACTGTAATGACAAGTAAATCGAGGTCGGTGTTTTCCCCGAACGTGAAACCCCAATCAAAATCAAATCGGCCTTGTCATAGTGACGTGTACGTGCGCCATCATCGTTATCTAAGGCAAAATGCACCGCATCAATACGCGCTTTATAAGACTCAGAATCAGTCACAGCATGGGTCTGTCCGACTAAAGTTGTAGGCGGAGTGCCTAACTCTTCAGACAACTTACTTATAAGCCCCTCAAAAACATCAAGATTTACTGCATTTGCAGTATTAATAATATCCCGCACATACGGGTCAACCAATGTGTCAAACACCAATGGTTTTTGACCATCTTGTAATGCTCTTTGATTAATCTCAGCTACAACATTGGTCGCAGCTTCTTCTGAACTAATATAAGGAATAATATGAATGTCAAAGTCAACATTTGGAAACTGCGCCAATAGAGAGTGCCCAAGGGTTTCTGCGGTAATTGCAGTACCATCTGAAATAAAAAAAACACTCCGCTTAAACTGTTTACTTTCTGACATTAAAATTCTCCTTAAACATTTGTCTTAGTGCTATATAATCTTTATAGTAAACCGATCTTACATGACTGTCGCTTAGTAAAATCAAAAAGCTAAGTAGATTTGTTATAATCTGATGCCAAGATAGTGATTAAATACTGCAAAAGTGGAGTAACAACTTTGGAAGCGCGCGTAATTGGTCTAGAAAAATTAGGGAAACACGACGTTGAACTCGTAGGTGGGAAAAACTCATCTCTAGGTGAAATGATCAGCCACCTATCAAATGCAGGTGTATCTGTACCAGGTGGCTTTGCTACTACAGCTCAGGCATATCGTGAATTTCTCGAGCAAAGCGGCCTAAACGCTAAAATCAATGCAGAGCTAAAAACACTCAATGTTGATGATGTAAATGCTTTGGCTGAAACAGGTGCTAAAATTCGCCAATGGATTGTTGACACTCCACTTACAACAGAACTAGAAAAAGAAGTTCGTAAAGCATTTGAAGAACTTTCAAACGGCAACCCTGACATCGCGGTTGCCGTTCGTTCTTCTGCAACAGCAGAAGATTTACCAGATGCGTCTTTCGCAGGCCAACAAGAGACTTTCTTAAACATTCGCGGTATCGACAACGTTTTGATCGCGATCAAAGAAGTGTTTGCATCACTATATAACGACCGTGCAATCTCTTATCGCGTACACCAAAACTTTGCGCATGATGTGGTGGCTTTATCTGCTGGCATTCAACGTATGGTCCGTTCTGAAACGGGTGCAGCGGGTGTAATGTTCACTCTTGATACTGAATCTGGTTTCCGTGATGTCGTCTTCATCACTGCTTCTTATGGTTTGGGTGAAATGGTTGTTCAAGGTGCTGTCAACCCTGACGAATTCTACCTCTCTAAACCACTTTTAAATGCAGGCAAACACGCTGTATTACGTCGTAATTTGGGTTCTAAACACCAAAAAATGATTTATGGCGAAGAAGCATCTGCGGGTAAATCAGTTGTTGTGGTTGATGTTGAAAAGCAAGAGCGTCAACAATTTGCATTGAACGACCACGAACTTCAAGAACTTGCAAAACAAGCGCTCATCATTGAAAACCATTACGGTTCTCCAATGGACATCGAATGGGCAAAAGATGGTGATGACGGTCAAATTTATATCGTTCAAGCACGCCCTGAAACAGTGAAGAGCCGTGAAAACGTCGGCACAATGGAACGCTACCTTTTGAAACAAAAAGGTACAGTAATTTGTGAAGGTCGTTCAATTGGTCAACGTATCGGTTCTGGTAAAGTACGTATTGTTACGTCTATTAAAGAAATGGACAAAGTACAAGACGGTGACGTTCTTGTATCAGACATGACAGACCCAGACTGGGAACCAGTAATGAAACGTGCGGCTGCGATTGTCACTAACCGTGGTGGTCGTACTTGTCACGCTGCAATTATTGCGCGTGAACTGGGTGTTCCAGCAATCGTGGGTTGTGGTAATGCAACTGAAGTTCTAGTAGACGGTCAAGAAGTAACTGTTTCATGCGCTGAAGGTGATACAGGTTTCATCTATGAAGGTTCACTAGACTTCGAGATTCAAACCAATTCAATTGAATCTATGCCAGCACTTCCATTCAAAGTAATGATGAACGTTGGTAACCCTGACCGTGCATTTGACTTTGCACAAATTCCAAATGAAGGGATTGGTCTTGCGCGTCTTGAGTTCATCATTAACCGTATGATCGGTGTCCACCCTAAAGCATTGTTGAACATTGACAGCTTGCCACGTGAAACACGTGCTGCGGTCATGGCGCGTACTGCGGGTTATGCATCGCCAATCGAATTCTATGTTGAAAAACTAGTTGAAGGTATTTCTACCCTTGCTGCCGCATTCGCAGACAAGCCTGTGATTGTTCGTATGTCTGACTTTAAGTCAAATGAATATGCAAACTTGATCGGTGGTAAATTATACGAGCCTGAAGAAGAAAACCCAATGTTGGGCTTCCGTGGTGCAAGCCGTTATGTATCTGACAACTTCCGTGACTGCTTCGAGTTAGAATGTCGCGCGTTGAAAAAAGCACGTGACGAAATGGGCTTAACCAACATTCAAATCATGATTCCTTTCGTCCGTACTGTACACGAAGCAAAACGTGTCATCGAATTATTGGCTTTAAATGGTTTGAAACGTGGTGAAAATGGCCTGAAAGTAATCATGATGTGTGAGTTACCAACGAACGCATTATTGGCTGAACAGTTCCTTGAACACTTTGACGGCTTCTCTATCGGCTCAAACGACTTAACCCAGTTAACACTCGGTCTAGATCGTGACTCTGGTATCGTATCTCACCTATTTGATGAACGTGATCCAGCTGTTAAAGCGCTTCTATCTATGGCAATTCATGCATGCCGCAAAGCAGGTAAATATGTGGGTATCTGTGGCCAAGGTCCTTCAGATCACCCAGATCTTGCGCAATGGCTCATGGAACAAGGCATCGAATCTGTATCACTAAATCCTGACTCAGTATTAGACACATGGTTCTTCCTTGCAGCAGAAAAAGTTCAAAAATCTTAATTTTTTGATGCGATAAAAAAAAGACCCTTTCACGGGTCTTTTTTTATGCCGACTACTTTTAGGTGTCGTCATTAAAATAAGCCCCTTTATACAAAGCTTCAGCTAAATTCAGCATTCATATATCAACATCTTGATTTAGCAAAGATCGTATTGCGATAAAACTAGAAGAAGCGGCTCATTCCTTGCTACACTGTCATAAGTTTTGTGTATCTTTGGTTAATTTCATCTTGAATTTTCCCAGACTATCCACAAGTTTTAACATAAGATTTTTCTATTTGTTTTTAATTTGAAAACAAATACATCTATTATTTTGACATCCCAATTTATATTTTGAGATTAAGTTTATATGCAGATTTTCTTGGCACGAAATAATCAACAAGCCGGTCCATATACCTTAGAGCAACTGAATCAGATGCTCGCAAGCCAACAAGTTTTATTAACGGATTTAGTTTGGCATCAAGGTATGCCTGAATGGAAAGCTTTAGGTGAACTCACCCAAGGAAAACTGGCCTATGAACCTGCAGGCTATCAAGCTCAGCCTCCTATTCCTGAACCAGTACAGCTGACAAACCAATTCGCACAGCAGAACCGTACGACTGCAAAAGCGGTTCAACCTGAACTTGCCTCTATTGGTACTCGTGTTTTGGCGAAAATTATTGATTTATTATTATGGTTACCTGCAGCTGCCATTCCCTCATTTTTCTTGCAAGCCGATCAGTTCGGTGAACTCACCGAAATTCAGCAGAAAATGCAAGCAGCTACAACGGCAACTCAAGCCAGTGAACTGCAAGCGCAACTATTTCAATTGATTCCCACTGAAGCTTGGACAAGCATGGGGATTTACTTGCTGATCATGCTTGGTATTCAAGCCTTTTTCTTGGCAAAAAACGGTCAAAGTATTGGCAAAAAAATCACCAAAATTAAAATTGTAGATATTGAAACCAACGAAAAAGTTAGTTTAATGCGTGTATTCACATTACGCAGTGTTGTCTTTATTGTGCTCAACATGCTATTTATGCCATTCATCACGATCGTCGATCACGTCTTTGGTTTAAGCGCAAAGCGTCAAACTTTGCACGATAAGCTGGCTAAAACCAAGGTTATTAAGCAATAATTTGGGCATATTCGGACTGAGGTTTAGCACACCTCTATTTTCCGCAGTATATTGATATTCAATATAAATATCTAAGGAAAAACACCCAATTCCGAGTAAAAAAATCGGTTTTTATAACAGTCATTTAAAGCATCTTTACGTATAGCTTAGTTTGTCGATATGAGGCATAATGCCCTACAACGTAGCGGTGTCTTATGATTGAGAAGTGTTTTTAGTCTTAAAAAGAAACTTTTCAATCATGCGACACTTTAATCGCTATCCCAATTTTATTAGGGAATGGGACTCTTCACCGAGGTTGTAAAATGAGACAAACGATTTTAGCTGTATTGTCTTTATCTACGATTGCCGCGCTCTTGACTGGGTGTGGCGGTGATATGGTACTTCTAAACTCGAAAGGTCCAGTTGCACAAGGTCAATCTGACTTAATGATGACTGCGATCTATTTAATGCTGTTGGTGGTTATTCCATCAATCATTATGGCATTATGGTTTGGTTGGAAATATCGCGCGTCGAATAAAGATGCAGACTATAAACCTACATGGGCACACTCTACTACAATTGAAATTGTAGTTTGGGGTATTCCTGTCATTATTATTGGTATTCTGGCGTGGTTAACTTGGTGGGGTTCACACAAGTATGACCCTTACCGCCCTATCGAATCCGATAAAGCACCTGTAAATGTTCAAGTCATTGCAGAACAGTTTAAATGGATCTTCATTTATCCTGATCTTAATATTGCTACGGTTAACGAAATTCGTTTCCCTGAAAAGACTCCAATTGCACTTAAATTAACTTCTAACTTTACGATGAACTCATTCTTCATCCCTTCGTTAGGCGGTCAAATTTATGCAATGGCAGGTATGCAGACTCACTTGAATTTGTTAGCAGATGGAACTAGCCCAGCTGAAGGCTACCGCGGTTTCTCTTCAAACTATTCAGGTTATGGCTTCTCGCAAATGCGCTTCCGTGCTCACTCTTTAACAGACGCTCAATTCGCTGAATGGGTTGCTGCTATTAAAGCAGGTAACGGTACAAGCATTAATCCAAAAGCTGTACAAAAAACAATTTTAGATCAGTCTGAATTTGCATCTTTACGTGACGGTAACCGTGGTAAGCATCAAATTGAAGCTTTAATTGCAAAAGCAAAAACTCCTGAAGAGAAGGCTGCTGCTGAAGCAATGAAGCCTTACCCAACTAAGCCACATCCAGTGACTTACTACTCTTCTGTAGAGCAAGGCTTGTTTGAATCAGTGATCAACAAATACATGAGCAACTATCACGGTGCTGATCATTCAGCAACTGCGGGTGCTCACGGGGCTGCTGCTTCTGAAGCACATGCCGCAGTTGAACCTGCTTCATCAGTTGTAGGGGAATAAGACATGAGCTTCTTAGGTAAGTTAGGTCCGGACGCTATTCCGTATGATCCAATTGTACTGGTAACAGTTGCAATGATGATCTTAGGTGGCATCGCAGTTGTTGCTGGTGTTACCTACTTTAAAAAATGGAGCTACTTGTGGAACGAATGGTTCACATCGGTAGACCATAAAAAAATTGGTATTATGTATCTAATTGTATCAATCATCATGCTTGTGCGTGGTTTTGCTGATGCATTTATGATGCGTTTACAACTTTTCCTCGCTCGTGGTGGCGGTGAAGGTTATTTACACCCAGAACACTACGATCAGATCTTCACCGCTCACGGTGTGATCATGATCTTCTTCGTAGCAATGGGTCTTGTTGTAGGCTTAATGAACATCTCTGTACCTCTTCAAATTGGTGCACGTGACGTTGCCTTCCCATTATTGAACTCACTCAGCTTCTGGTTATTTGCTGGTGCTGTTGGTTTGATGATGGCATCGCTTGCAATTGGTGAATTCGCTGCTACAGGTTGGATGGCATACCCTCCTCTTTCAGGTATCGAATACTCTCCAGGTGTGGGTGTGGATTACTATATCTGGGCACTTCAGATTTCCGGTTTAGGTACGCTCTTAACAGGTGTTAACTTCTTCGTTACCATCATTAAAATGCGTGCGCCTGGTATGTCGCTTATGGACATGCCGATCTTTACTTGGACATCTTTGTGTACAGCAGTATTGATCATTGCGTCATTCCCAGTGTTAACAGCAACCATTGCAATGTTAACGCTTGACCGTTACTTCGGTTTCCACTTCTTTACAAACGACATGGGTGGTAGCCCAATGTTGTACGTAAACTTGATTTGGACATGGGGTCACCCAGAAGTTTACATCTTAGTATTACCAGCATTTGGTATTTACTCAGAAGTTGTAGCGACGTTCTCTCGTAAAACGTTGTTCGGTTACAAATCAATGGTGTATGCAACTATCGCGATCACAGTACTTGCGTTCGTGGTATGGGTTCACCACTTCTTTACTATGGGTGCTGGTGCCAACGTGAACGCGTTCTTTGGTATCATGACCATGGTGATTGCGATTCCTACTGGTGTGAAGATCTTCTCTTGGTTATTCACCATGTATAAGGGTCGTATCAGCTTCACAACACCAATGCTATGGACACTTGGCTTCCTTGTGACTTTCGGTATCGGTGGTTTAACAGGTGTATTAATGGCAGTTCCACCAGCGGACTTCTTGGTACATAACTCGTTATTCCTTATCGCTCACTTCCATAACGTAATTATTGGTGGTGTAGTATTCGCAATGTTCGCAGGTATCATTTTCTACTGGCCAAAAATGTTTGGTTGGAAGCTCAATGAAGCTTGGGGTAAAGCTGCGTTCTGGTTCTGGTTCTTTGGTTTCTATTTTGCGTTCATGCCGCTTTATATCCTTGGTTTCATGGGTATGACTCGTCGTTTGAACACTTATGACAACCCAGAATGGGACCCGTACATCGCTATTGCATTCTTCGGTTCAATTTTAGTCGCGCTTGGTATTGCATGTTTCATTATGCAAATTGTTGTTGGTTTCCTACAACGCAACGACCATCTCGACCTTACAGGCGATCCATGGGATTCTCGTACGCTTGAATGGGCGACTTCGTCTCCTGCTCCGTTCTATAACTTTGCTCATGTTCCAAAGATCAATGGTATTGATACCTTCTGGAATGACAAAGAAAACGGTGTGGCTTATGCGAAACCAACGTCGTACGAAGACATCCACATGCCAACGAATCGTGCTGCCGGCTTTGTTATTGCAATGTTCATTACTGTGATGGGCTTTGGCTTAATCTGGCATATCTGGTGGTTGGTTGCTGTGACTTTCATCGCTGCTATTATCAGCTTCATCACTTCTTCATTCACGAAGAAGGTGGACTACTATGTTCCTGCTGCTGAAGTTGAGCGTATTGAGAATGAACGTTACGCGATTCTTGAAAAACACTTGAAGAAGGACTAAGACAATGGCTGACGTACTTCATCACGAAAACCACGGACACGATGAGCATCATCACCACGATGATACGGATATCACCGTCTTTGGTTTTTGGACTTATTTGATGAGTGACTTGATCTTATTCGGTACACTCTTCATTGCATTCGCTGTATTAAGTAGCCATGTACCTATGGGTACACCAAGTGCAAAAGAACTATTTGGTGAGTCTTTAGGTTTCGTTTTAACTGAAACTTTTGCTCTCTTGATCTCTTCTGTGACTTTTGGTTTTGCGGTTCTTGCTGCATACAAAAAGAACGTCAACCAAGTGTTAGCTTGGTTAGCGATCACTTGGTTATTCGGTGCTTCATTCATCGGTATGGAACTATATGAGTTTCATCACTTAGTTCATGCTGGCCATGGTCCAAGCGTGAGTGCGTTCTTATCGTCGTTCTTTACTTTAGTAGGTACGCACGGTATTCACGTAACTTCTGGCTTAGTCTGGATGATCGTGTTAATGATTCAAATCAAGAAAAATGGTTTGACTCTTCCAAACACGCGCCGCCTTGCTTGCCTAAGCTTGTTCTGGCACTTCCTTGACATCGTTTGGATCTGTGTATTCAGCGTAGTTTACTTGATGGGAGTTCTATAATGAGTCACGATCATAACTCTGCTGGTGCTTCACACGGTAACACGAAGCAATATACGATTGGTTTCATCCTTTCAGTTATCCTCACCGTAATTCCATTCGGTATGGTTATGACTGGCGGTTTTGGCCGTGGTATTTTGATGACTGTTATTGCAATTACAGCGGCTGCTCAGGTTCTTGTTCAATTAGTTTACTTCTTGCACATGAACTCATCTTCAGAGCAACGTTGGAACGTGATTGCATTTATCTATACAGTACTTTGTATTGCCGTACTTCTGGTTGGCTCTGTATGGATTATGAACTACTTACACTACAACATGATGATCTAAACTGGTTGTCATGCTGAAAAAGTATTTATTCCTGACTAAACCAGGAATTCTCTTTGGTAACTTCGTTACCACTCTGGGCGGCTTCTTTTTAGCCGCTCAGGGGTCTGTAGATTTCCTTCTTCTTATCATCACACTACTTGGTACAACATTAGTTGTTGCTTCTGGCTGTGTCGTCAATAACGTCATTGATCAAGATATTGATCAAAAGATGGAACGGACGATGAACCGTGCATTAGTTAAAAAAACCATCAGTCCTTCCGTTGCTCTAGCATTTTCTGCTGCGCTCGGAATATTGGGCTTTGCCCTACTCTGGTTCTTTGTAAATGCCTATGCCTTTGGCTTTGCTGTACTTGGTTTCGTGGTTTATGTGATTTTTTATAGTCTATGGAGCAAACGTACATCTATTCACCAAACCGTGATTGGAAGTATTTCTGGTGCTAGTCCACCAGTGATCGGTTATACAGCTGTGACCAATGAATTTGATGTTGCCGCATTACTAATTTTCTTAGCATATGCACTTTGGCAAATGCCTCATTCATGGGGAATTGCGGTATACCGCTTTAATGACTATAAAAATGCAGGCATTCCAATTTTACCTGTCGCACGTTCAATTTTTCGTACAAAAGTTGAAAGCTTGATTTATGTCTTGCTGTTTGCTGCGGTGTTAAATGGTTTGTATTGTTTTGGCTATACCAATGTGTTTTTCCTCATCACTTTTAATGCACTTTGTGCTTATTGGGTGTATTTATCACTGATTGGTTTTAAAGCCGAAGATGATCAATTATGGGCGAAACGCTATTTCTTATATTCAGTGATTTTAATTACCGCATTAAGTTTTAGTTTTAGTTTTAGCTACGTCTCACCTGCTCCACATTTGCCACTGTTTTAAAAAAGATAGAGTTCTCTCTATCTTTTTTATTTCAACTTATTTAATATTTAAGTCTAATCTTTAAATTGTTACTATAGCAGGCACAACAATAACTCATGCACTGCAATCAAAATGCCATCACAATTCTTAAAAAAATCTATTTTTATTGGTTTGTTTCCTATCAGTCTTGCTTATAGCACGCACAGTTTTTCTGGTTTTGATGTTTCTTGCTACCCATCGACCAACATCCAAACCAATGCCTATACAGCCTGTGACAATTTACCAGCACTCACGCCTGCTAATGACAACCAAACCAATATGCTTCTACTCCTGAGCGACATGGGGTTGGCCAAATTGAATTTTAATCAACCAAATAGCCCGCTTTGGGAAACCGAATATAGCAACGTACCATTTGCGGCTAAAACACTGTTTGAAAGTGTAACCAATAAACGCCCCAATGCTCGCTTAAAACCAAGTAATGAAAAGACACCCTACCAAGAACATTGCTCTAGTTTAGACAATGGTTCGGATCAATTTACACAGCAGGTAAAAGCCGACAAAAATCTCAGCAAAGCGGAAAAAGATTTACTGATTCAAAAAAGACAAAATATCTCGGCCTGCGACCGTGATCTAGCCCTCATTCAAGTTAATCCGAACTGGTCAATTCAAGCACGTCAATATGCGTCTTATCTAAATGCAACCATTGCCTTTTACAATAGTAACTTTTCCATAGCAACTAAAATTTACTCAGTATTAACTACGGTTGATCATCCTTGGATCCAAGAAACCTCTCAATATATGTTGATTCGTAGCAGCCTCAATGAAAGCTACCAATCTGGAGTTGGTAAATATGGTGACTTAAAAATAGATAAAGTAGATCAGACTTTACTCAAAAATACCTATGAGCATATCGCTACATATTTCAAGCGTTTTCCCAATGGAAAATATGCAGCCAGCGCACGTGGTTTGCTGCGTCGTTGTTATTGGCTAAGTGGCAATACCGAACTCTTAACCAACGAGCTCGCATGGCAAATCAATCATCCAGAGTCGAAATACTATAATTTAGAACTCGATAATCTAGTTTTCGAAATGGATCGCCATGTTTTTCAAAGCCGCTCATTCAATGCAAAAAATTTAAAAGATCCCTTCTTTCTAGCCATTTCAGATTTAATGCAAATGCGTCAGGCAACATCGGCAGAAGCT
This sequence comes from Acinetobacter sp. TUM15064, assembly GCF_008980265.1. Lineage (NCBI taxonomy): Bacteria > Pseudomonadati > Pseudomonadota > Gammaproteobacteria > Moraxellales > Moraxellaceae > Acinetobacter > Acinetobacter sp. TUM15064. The sequence continues at coordinate 69,253 of NZ_BKFU01000011.1, forward strand.
AAAATCTTGAGCTGGTCTGAACTCAACAACCAAAAAACACGATTTAAGAGTCAGCCAGAACTGTTCCAATACCTACAAGCCAATCACTTATTCTTTGTACAGAATAAGCCAGCCGAAGCTTTAAAATATTTGCCAGAACATTCCTCAAATTCAACCAATAGTTACCTGCAACTCAGTCAAATACTGTTAAAAGGTCGTATTTTAGAAAAACTCGGACAAACTCAAAATGCCCAGCAATATTGGGAAAATTGGTTAGACCGAGCTAAAACAATCGAACAGCGTGGTTTATTTGAGCTGATGTTGTATCCACATTATGCCCAACAGCAAAATGCCAGCGCTTTTATCAGCGCAGATGCTAAAATCAAACAAGCTTCATTGCAAAAAAGCTTTATTGAAAATGAAGCCAATGAAAAAAGCTTAATGCACATCATTCAGACTAAAACATCAAGTACTGACCAAAAAAATTTAGCCTTGTATAAAGCTTTGCAAAATTCATTAATTCATCAAAACTATAAGCTGTTTAATCAAGGCTTTGTACTGCTACCACAAGACGCAGCAAAGTATAAATATGATTCGGAAACATATACGAACTATAAAAATCAGCCACCCTTCAGTGATTTCATTTGGACAGGAACAAAAATCACTGCGCAGATTCAATGCCCTGACTTATTCAACCTGACTCAAAAACTGGAAAATTCACCTCAAGATTTAAAACTCCAACTGTGTCTGGGTGAATATGCACGCTCGCCTCAAGGCTACAACATCACTTATGTCACCGCTTTAGAAAAAGAAACCGCTCGCTTCCAAGGTACAATTTTTACCCGTGGCCAAGTGTATAAAGACATTATCAAATCCAGTTCTATACCCGATTTAAAAGCTTATGCACTTTATCGCTCAATCATGTGTTATTCACCAAGCGGAATGAATGACTGTCAGGATGCAGAAGTTGCTAAATCCACCCGTAAACAATGGTTCGATCAAATGAAACAAGACTATCCAAATACCTCTTGGGCACAATCTTTAAAGTATTACTGGTAAGATTCATGATAAAGCAGTTTTTTTCATTTGGCCTAATGTTGATCTGTATGTTGGGCATCATGGCTTGTCAGCCAAGTCAGTCAGCTTCAACATTAACATCTGGTCAAGTAAATGCCGAAGACTATGATTCATTTTGGGTTTGGGGCAACATTTCATCAGCCCCTTATCTCAAAACAGCCAAAGAAATTTATATATTACAGGGTGAAGTTCGTCTACATCCGCAAACTCATCATTCATACCTCATTCCACAAGGGGTGCAGGTTTTAAATATTCCTCAACAAAAGGTGTGGCTGGTTTTTCGTAATTATCATTTAAACTGGCAAGGCCATGAGCTTACACAAATTTTAAAACGCGTTCAGCAATGGGAAAATGCAGGGAATCATATTCAAGGCATACAAATTGATTTCGATGCCAAAACCAAACACATTCACCAATATGCCCTATTTTTAAGCCAATTAAGAAAACAATTGCCTCAACACTATCAACTCAGTATCACAGGTTTAATGGACTGGACCAATGTCACAAATCAGGAGACGTTAAAGCTCCTCAATAACACCATCAATGAGTTGGTTATCCAAACTTATCAAGGCTCAACGACCATACCCAATTATGCAGCTTATCTAAAGAAAGTTTCAGCACTGAAACTTCCTTATAAAATTGGCATCGTTCAACACGGTGAGTGGCGAAGCCCGCCAAAGCTTGCGAATGATACAAACTTTAAAGGTTATGTGGTCTTCCTTTTACGCTCAAAACCTCAAAATAATTAGGGCTTTTTAAGAGAAGTCCTTGAATTTGGCGAGCAAAGTCTCTAAAATTCCCCTTCGCATCTAATGCGACACAACCTTGGTTGTGACTCCTTGCTTCTAACAATTATGTTAGGGGCTGTATAATCCGTAAGGAGCTGACAATGCGTCACTACGAAATCGTACTTCTGGTACACCCAGATCAAAGCGATCAAGTTGTGGGTATGGTAGAACGTTACCTAACTCACATCAAAGAAGCTGAAGGTCAAATCCACCGTCTTGAAGACTGGGGCCGTCGTCAATTGGCTTACCCAATCAACAAGATCCACAAAGCTCACTACATTCTTATGAATGTTGAGTGTGGTCAAACTACTCTTGATGAGTTGGAAGAATTGTTCCGTTACAACGATGCAATTATTCGTAGCTTAATCATCCGTCGTGAAAACGCTATCACTGAAGAGTCACTATTGGCTAAGAGTGCTGAAGAAAAACGTGCGCGTAAAGCTCAACGTGAAGAAGCACAACAAGCTCAAGACTCTGCTGAAGCATAAGGAGAACATCAATGGCACGTTTTTACCGTCGTCGCAAGTTCTGCCGCTTTACAGCTGAGAACGTTACGTACATCGACTACAAAGATATCGACACTTTAAAACAGTACATCACTGAAAACGGCAAGATTGTTCCTAGCCGTATTACAGGTACTAAAGCTCGTTACCAACGTCAATTAGCGCTTGCTATTAAACAAGCTCGCTACTTGTCTTTGATCCCTTACACTGACAATCATAAGTGAGGTTGAGCTGTGGATATTATCTTATTACAACGCATTAAAAACCTTGGTAAATTAGGCGATAAAGTTTCAGTTAAAGCTGGTTACGGCCGTAACTACCTTATCCCTCAAGGTCAAGCAGTTGCAGCTACTGAAGCTAACACTGCTGCTTTTGAAGCTCGTCGTGCTGAACTTGAGAAACAAGAAGCTGAAATTTTAGCTGCTGCTCAAGCACGTGCTGACCAATTGAACGAAGTTAACATCGTGATCACTGCTAAAGCTGGTGACGAAGGTAAACTATTCGGTTCTATCGGTACTCGTGACATCGCTGACGCGTTAACAAATGCTGGTCTTACAGTTGACCGTGCAGAAGTTCGTTTACCGAACGGTGCACTTCGTCACACTGGCGAATTCAACATCGCAATCCAATTGCACCATGATGTTGTTGCTGAAGTTCTCGTTACTATCGTATCTGAGTAATTTCTTGCAAAAAAAAGAGCATGCCTTGGCATGCTCTTTTTTTATCTCTATCAAAAAGCCATTTTTTACACAGTCCTATTTAGGCTTCCAAAATCCATTTTTAACATGATGGTTTTTATCCATAACACAGTTTTTCAATTCAACACACAGCACGCACATTTTTTGGTAAAGTGCATATTGCTGATCAACTGAAATTTTAAAAAAAATTTCAGTGAAATTGACTTTTGTTTCAACATTTACTGCATTAAAAATCAGGGCGTTATATGTCACAGGCGACTGCCACTGCTCAAAAGAGCTCATCGAAACAAGACAATAAACCGAATGAGTCAGGGCAACTGAAAGAATTCCGCACGCCTCCGCACAATTTAGCATTAGAACAAGCTGTTCTTGCCGCGCTAATGACGGTTGCTGAGTCCTTTGAACAAGTCGGCGATGTACTTACTGAAAATGACTTCTATGCAACACGCCACAAGTATATTTTCCGTGCAATTGCACAACTTTCTAAAGACAGCTCCCCCTATGACGCTGTTTTAGTGCATGATTGGCTCACCACACAAAACCTACTCGATGCTGTAGGCGGTGAAGAATATCTAATGCAACTGATGGCAGACTCCCCTTCCAGTTTCTATAACATGGAAACTTATGCCACCAAGATTAAAGAGTTTTCAACTTTACGCAGCATGATTAAAGTCAGCTCTGAGATTCTACAAAATGCCTATGACACCAAAGGTCGTAGTGTCAGTGAAATTTTAGATTTGGCAGAAACCAATATTTTCTCATTGGCTGAACAACACAATAACAATGCGAAGGCACAAGGCCCGAAAGCTATCAACACCGTTGTAGCAGATGTTTTTGATAAGTTAAATGAACTGTCTCAGATGGAAGGTAGCATCACTGGTTTAACCACAGGTTTTGTTGAACTAGACAATAAAACATCAGGTATGCAAGCAGGAGACTTGATCATTGTCGCAGCACGTCCCTCAATGGGTAAAACCACCTTTGCAATGAATTTAGTGGAAAGTGTGCTATTTAATAATGACTTACCTGCTCTGGTTTATTCCATGGAAATGCCAGCAGATTCGATTGCTATGCGTTTGATTTCTTCTTATGGGAAAGTGCATCAAGGGCATTTGCGTGCGGGCAAACTTGATGGGGATGAATGGTCTAAAGTTACGGGCACTATTTTGCAACTGCAAGAAAAAAAGCTCTATATTGATGACTCCTCTGCACTTCCCCCAACAGAAGTTCGTGCGCGTGCACGTCGTATTGCGAAACAGCACGATGGTAAATTGGGCTGTATCATGGTCGACTATTTACAGTTGATGAAAGTGCCTGGCATGGGTGATAACCGCGTAGGCGAGATTTCGGAAATTTCACGAAGCTTAAAAGCCCTAGCCAAAGAAATGATGTGCCCTGTGATCGCACTATCTCAGCTTAACCGTTCTCTTGAGAACCGTCCCAACAAGCGCCCCGTAATGTCGGATTTACGTGAATCTGGTGCGATCGAGCAGGATGCCGACTTAATCATGTTCATTTACCGTGACGAAGTCTATAACAAAGAGTCCAAAGAAGCAGGCACAGCGGAAATCATTATTGGTAAACAGCGTAACGGACCTATTGGTACCGTACGACTTGCCTTTGAAGGCCAATATACCCGCTTTAGTAATCTATCCCCTGAGTTTTATGCTCAGTACGATGATGAAGAATAGTTAATGCTTCATCATCGCCTTTCCATGACCCTGTAGGAGTAATGAGGGTGCGTCAAGCAACAGTTTATATTGACAGTACAGCACTGCAATATAATTTAAACCGTGTCAAACAACTTGCCCCAAACGCGAAAATCGTCAGCATGGTCAAAGCCAATGCTTATGGACACGGAGTCAAAGACTGTTTAGCAGCCTTAAGTGAAACAGACGCCTTTGGTGTCGCCTGTTTAGAAGAAGCACTGGAAATTCGTGCACTCGGTTTTGAGCAACCGATTACCCTGATTGAAGGGGTTTTCACGGCCGATGAAATGTCGAGTGTCATCGAACAAAAGCTTGAATGCGTAATTCACCATTCACAACAAGTCGATTGGTTACTCGCGCATAAAACTGCATATATCGAAAACAAGCTTAAAGTGTGGGTCAAACTCAACAGCGGTATGAACCGTTTAGGTTTTAAAGTTGCTGAAATTATAGATGTAATCAACACACTGAAAGCCGAAGGCTTTACATGTGTACTGGCTATGCACTTTGCGAATGCTGATAGCGAGCAGCACCCACTGAATGACCAACAGCGAGAACAATTCCTACAGGTTAAAAATGCCTGTGCTCCGATCCTCGCATCTTGTTGTAATTCGGCTGCTATTTTTAAATGGCCAGAACTTAATTTTGATTTTGTCCGTCCAGGCATCATGCTTTATGGCGCATCGCCTTTTGCCGATAAAAATGCACATGACTTGGACTTAAAACCTGTTATGACTTTCACAGCAGAAATCATTGCGTTGAATACCATTCAAGCAGGTGAAGCAGTTGGTTATGGTTCACATTTTGTCGCAAACAACAAAACTGAGCTGGCTATTGTGTCTATTGGTTATGGTGATGGCTACCCACGTGCATTTCCAAAGCAAAACTATGTTGCCATTAAAGGACAAACTGTCCCAGTGGTTGGACGTGTGGCAATGGACATGATTGCAATTGACGTGACTGGACTCAATGCTCAATTAGGCGCAAAAGTTGAACTTTGGGGTAATACCCGTTTAGTCGATGAAGTCGCTGAAGCCAATGGAACCATTGGTTATGAGTTGCTTTGCCGTTTAAGTAACCGCCCTACCCGCAAGCAAATCTAACAAAAAAGCCCAAGTTAAAACTTGGGCTTTTTTCAGTGCGAACCATCATCAACCTGAGCATCATCAAGATCTTGCAACAACTAAACAATTTACTGTTGGTGCATGGTCTGTGGGTCAAATTTAGTAAAACTCATCTCATACATTTTGTGATGTACACGCTTCAGGTGTTACAGATACTTCATGCCTCAAGCCTGAAAATGTCTTGCCCGTATGGTTTTCACCTCAAAGACCTTGATATCTTTATGTCTGGGGTGCTTTTAATAATTTTGACATTAATCATCATAAAACAACGTCATCACCTACTAAGTATTAAAAAATAATGCTGATCTACATCGTAAAGAACAACCAAAACATCCAACAACGCATTAAAATTGCGCGCTTGCTTTAAAATATCTCAAACATCTTAAAACAGCTGTACATGACTTGAAGTTGAAATACTTGCATAGAAAATTTGCCGCATAAACTTCTACAAGTTTCTATTTTTAATACCGAGGACTATTATTCTAAATAGTCATCTGTAGGTTTTGCCAGTTCTTGCAACCCTTTTCTTAAAGTGTCTGACCATTGCTTACTGATACTTGAAAAGTACGGATCCTCTTCGTAAATCCTTTTACCTACAGGAACATGCAGACTATCTTTTTTATACACCAATGCATCTAAGGGTAAGCCAACAGAGACGTTAGAGCGTAAGGTCGAATCAAACGAAATGAGACTACATCGTACGGCCTCATCTAAAGGCATGTCATAACGTAGCGCGCGGTCTAAAATTGGTTTGCCATACTTACTTTCACCAATTTGAAAATAAGGGGTATCTTTCGTTGCACAAATAAAGTTACCTTGTGGGTAAATATTATAAAGTTGCATTTCTGCACCTTTAATTTGCCCGCCGACCAATAAACTACAGTAATAATTACTTTGTTCCTGCGTGTCTGAGGTCACATCTGCCAAGACCTTTTTTAAGGTATGCCCAACCAGCTCTGCGGCCTCAAACATAGTGTTGACACTATATAAATTGGGTTCTTGGCTTAACTCCAAATGATTTTTTAGATGTCCTATCACAGCTTGGGTTGTGGCTAAGTTTCCAGAGGTCTGAATGGCAATAAATCGTTCACCCTCAATCCCAAAGGTATACAGCTTTCTAAACACTGATATATGGTCTACGCCCGCATTGGTACGTGTATCACTAATAAAAACCAAACCATCTTGAAGACGAAGAGCACAACAATAGGTCATAGAACATCCTTTTCAGCTAAACCTTAACAACTTAAAACTTGTACAATGGAATGCATAGATTCCACTCCACCTTTTTCACGTACACCGCGAACGGGTGCAACATCCCAGTAATCACGTCCAATAGCCACATAAATATGCGACTGCGGTCTAAATAATTGATTACTGGTGTCAAAACAATACCATACATCATCAATATACACCTCTGCCCATGCGTGACTGGCGAGGTGCGAAGTTTCAGGTACATGTAAATAACCCGAAACATAACGTACTGGCAAGCCTAAATGCTTACACATCGCAATAAAAACATGACTATGGTCCTGACATACGCCTTGCTGACCATTAAATGCATCAATTGCAGATGTATGTACCGACGTTTCTGCAGCTACATAAGGAATATGCCCCAAAATTGCATTGGATAGTTGCATTAAATTTTCACGATTAACTGTCGGCACATACTGATGTGCAAAAGCCTTCATTTCAGCATTACATTGAGTATTCGGCGTAGGCTGTAAAAATAAATTTGGGTTAAGATGATCTTGAATACCATGCTCGGCCTGCGTGTTAATCTCAACAATACCTTGTGCCATAATAGTCAATTGTTGATAAGCTTCACGCTGTGAACTCGTGATCCAAATATTTTGAAAGGCATCTCGTTTCTCTTCACGTACTCCTGGCACACTCACATGCCAGTGGCAAACTTCCTGATGTGAATTATCCGATGGTGTCATTTTAATATATTGGATGCTATTGCATGCAGCTTCACTGTATTGATAATGCGTCTGATGGTTGATCATAAGTCTCATACATCTACCTCAAACAGTTGTTGGATATAATCACTAAAATGATAAAAACTCATTGCATCTGGCTGTGCTTTAAGTTGTGTCCACGCTTGAGCGAGAGCAATCCACCCCATTCCTTTTAACACATCAACAATATTATCAATCTCAACCAATGTACGATGCTTCTCTTGCTTCAGACGAATTTGCCTATCAAGCTGTTCAATCATTTGTCCTAAACTAAAAAATAAAAATACATCACTTGCTTCTGCTTCGAGCACATCCTGACATTCACCAACAACATCACAAATATAAGCTGCATTTTCTGTAGCATTTTTTATAAATTGATTTAGTTCCGCATAGGCTTTTGCCGATAAAATACCACGCAAGTCTTGTACATTGGATTTAGCATTTTGAAATTGTTGATTAAATGATGCAGGATTGCTTGGGTCTAAAATCAGTTCATTCAACGAACAAGCATCAAAAGCAGGTAGGCAAAACGCATGTGCATAGTCCATTGCAGATTGATCTTGTGTAAACGGAAACTGTGAACACAAATATTGAGTACGAGTTAAATAGCGTCCTAACCAAAAAATATTTTCTGCATTGGTGCTTAATAAAATCATTCTTATACCCTCATATTTAGTTATTTATGAATGTAAATTTTCTACAACCCAAGTATCTTTAATTCCTCCTCCTTGAGATGAGTTGACCACCAGTGAACCTTCTTTCATCGCAACACGGGTTAATCCACCAGGGACGATTTCGGTACGATATGGGGAACTAAGTACAAAAGGTCTTAGATCAATATGGCGCTCTGAAACACCCAATTCAGTCATCGTTGGGCTAACGGAAAGCTCTAATGTAGGCTGAGCAATATATAAATGTGGCGTAGCCATGAGCTTGTCTCTGAACTGCTCAATTTGGCTTTTGCAAGCTTGCGGCCCAATCAGCATACCATAGCCACCTGAACCTTGTGCCTCTTTAACCACTAATTGCTCAAGGTTATCCAGTACATAAGCCAGATCTTGCTTGTTACGGCATTGATATGTTGGAACATTTTTTAAGATAGGTTTTTCACCTAAATAGAATTGGATCATTTTATCGACATAAGGATAAATTGCCTTATCATCTGCGACTCCTGTGCCAGGCGCATTTGCAATCACCACGTTATGGCTGAGATAAGCCGACATTAATCCAGCTACACCTAAAGTACTGTCTGGCATAAAACATAAAGGATCAAGATAAGCATCATCCAAACGGCGGTAAATGACATCAACACGCTGACGTCCACGAATCGTTTTCACATAGACTTTATCATGCTCAACAAAAAGATCACGTGATGTCACTAAAGGCACATCCATTTCACGGGCTAAAAAGGCATGTTCATAATAAGCACTGTTAAAACGTCCCGGTGTTAACACCACAATAAAGGGCTGATCGACATAGGCATTTTCAGCCAAAATTTCTTTGAGTAATTGTGGATATTGTTCTATGCCTAAAATATTGCTTTTTTGCATTAAATCGGGCATTAATTTTTCACTAATTTTGCGACTCTCTAGCATATAAGAGACGCCTGACGGTGTTCTTAAATTATCTTCAAGTACATAAAACTCACCCTGACCATCACGTATAATATCTATACCACTGATTTGACTGTAAATTTTACCTTTTAAGCTATGTTCATACATATGTGGCTGATACGCTTCATGTGTTAGCACTTGAAGTTCTGGAATAATCTTAGCTTTGAGAATCTCTTGTTGATGATAAATATCATGTAAAAATAAATTTAAAGCCCTTACACGCTGTGCGGAACCCGAGGAAATTTTATTCCATTGCTGTTTCGCAATTACTCGCGGAATCAAATCGTAAGGAATAGTGCGTTCAATGCCCTCAGATTCTCCATAAACTGTAAAAGTAATACCTTCATATAAAAAATGTTGCTTTGCGACTTGGTTTAATCCTTCAAGTTCTTTTAAGTTGTACTGTGACAACCATTGCTCAATCCGTACACAGGCATCGCCTGACATCGCGTTATCGTCCGTCATTTCGTTAAAGAAATTTGACGTCATTTGATGGAATAATCCAACAGATTGGCTCGATAAGCGATCTTGAGAGTCGATCGGGTTCAATACAGGTTGGTCTAGGTTGTAGCCTTCCAACATCGTATTCACATTTGTATCTTTATCTTCTTTAAACATACAAACCTCTCAATTATTATCGGTATGTAATACTTATGAAGCAATAACTATGCCATAGGTATGGTGATTGCTTTCTTTCATTAATTGATAAAAAGCCAAACACTTCAATTCTATTTCGCATTAAGTTGTGTCAAAAAATATAACTGAAAAAATTAAAGCAAAGCTTGCTTAAACGAGTGAGTTTTTTTATTGTGTTCTCATTCAAGTAAGTAATTTCGACTTCTATATTTTATTCCATTATGTCTGCACAAGAAAAAGAAACGTCCAATAGCCTCTACCGTCAGTGGCAAATTTTATCCCGCCTTTCTACTGGAAAATGGATGGGGACACGCGAGTTGCAAGAGATTTTGCAACGCGAAGGCATCGACATTACTTTACGTACCATTCAACGTGATTTAAATCAAATTTCGCAACGTTTTCCTATTGAAAATAATGGTACGGTTCCTCAAGGTTGGCGCTGGCGCTCCGATGCACCTATTCAAAGTTTACCGCACATGACCAGTTCGCAGGCGGTCACTTTTATGATGGTTGAGGAACACTTAAAACATCTGCTGCCACCAAGTTTAATTGAAGAAATGAATCCTTGGTTTGACTTGGCTCGCCGAAGTCTATCCACACAAAACAATGTGCGTCAATGGATTAACCGTGTACGCATCGTGCCTGCAACTCAACCTTTGATTCCTCCGATTGTTGAAAAATCAGCACAACAAGCCATCTATGAAGGACTACTACAAGACAAACAACTTGAGTGTGTATATCAAGGCTTAAATCAAGCTATTGAAGCAAAAACCTATACATTAAACCCACTGGCATTGGTCCAAAAAGGTGCAATTATTTATCTGATTTGTACCCGCCACGATAAAACGGATATCCAAACTTTCGCGCTGCACCGTTTCAAGTCAGCCACAGTTTTGAACTCTCGTGCTTTACATCCTGTTAATTTCGATATTGATGAATATATCGAATCAGGTGCTTTGGGTTTCCGTGTTGACTTCTCTAAACCCACAGAGAATGTTGCACTCACTCTGACCATGACTGAAATCGATGCGTTGTATTTGGAAGAAACCAAACTCAGCACCAATCAAGTATTAGAACCGCTTGGAAATGGACATATTTTGGTTCATGCTACAGTACCTTTCACCTCGCAACTGGTGTGGTGGTTACGTAGCTTTGGCAATAAAATTAGCCATATTGAACCCAAAGAAGTGCGTGATGCTGTGAATCAAACAGTTACAGATTAAAATAAAAAAAGCCCCAATCTCAGGGGCTTTACAGTTTTTTTGGCATTAGATATTTGAATTGCTTGTGGTTGTCATTTTGATTGCTCATCTTGATTTGATACCTCCCCTAAACCAAGACGAGTGCGCTGTTTTTGGTGATTCATACAAACTGGCATTGGCATGCAAGTTCTCCACTGTTAAAACGGATACATTTCATCGTCATGTTATTGACCTCATATTAAGAACGTAAAATCAATTTAAGATACAGCGACGTTTTTGTGAAATAACATAATTGGCAATTTTTATCTATTTTTCTATTAAACAACTCTTAAGCTTAGTTTATCTGTCAAAACAAAAAGCAGACAATCTCGTCTGCTTCTTAAATACCCATTTACACCAAAAAGTTACTTATGCTTTCGTTTTATAACGAGACAAGACTGTCACAGCTGCCGCTGAAATCATTACTGCTGGTAGACTTGCGACTAAAATTCCTGTAGCTCCAAGGCCAAGTGCTAAAATTTTTCCTGTTAACAATGGTCCAGTCATTGCACCCAGACGACCTAGAGAAATGGCACTTCCCACCCCTGTAACCTTGCCCGCACCAGAGTAAAAGATAGGTGAAATACCATATAAAATCGACTGTCCACCCGTTGAAAATATTCCACCCATTACACCAGCAAAAACCAATAGCGGAATTGATGTGGTTGTGAACAACAAAACAAGTGCTACAGCAAGCCCGACATAAATAATGCTAGCCATTTGCCAAAGTTTCAAACGATCTAACAAATAGCCCAAACCCAAAGTACCGACTACAGCCCCGACTTGAAAAATCAGCATAATACTGAAGGCTTGTTGCTTCGTTAAACCTTGTTCCATCAATAAATTCGGTAACCAACTAATTAAAATATAGTTGATCATAAGGGTAAAAAAGAAACCTAACCATAAAGGCACTGTTCGTTGATATTGCTGTGCTTTAAACAGAACATCTGCCATTTTTGGAACAGCTTGATTAAATTCAGTTTCGATCTGTACAGTTCTAGGCTTATCTTTCAAAATCATCGCCATAAACGGCAACAAAAGTAGTGGAGTCAATCCACCGACTAAGAACAAAGTTTGCCACTGAATGTCTTTAAAATAAATCGCTAAGCCTGCAACAAAAATTGCTCCTACAGGCAAACCACAGTACATCAAGCTATTGAGCTTACCGCGGTTGGCTTCCGTAGCTTCATCTCCAACCACCGAAATCATGGTTGGCATAGCTGCCCCTAAACCGAGTCCAGTCAGGAAACGAGCAAGATATAGAACTTCAAGATTCGGTGCGATGGCTGTGATTGCGAAAAATACCCCAAAAATACCAATAGACAACATCAAAACTTTCTTTTGTCCCAAGTAGTCTGCAATGCGTCCACCAAAAAAAGCTCCAAACAACATACCAAACACACCAAGGCTAAACACATAACCCATTTGCACTTGATCTAAAGCAAAGCTTTGCGCAATTCCCTTTGCCGCAATTCCTGGGGCTTGCAGGTCAAAACCTTCAAAGAAAGCGACCCAAAAGCATAAAAAAACCACCAGAAATTTTTGTAATTTTTCACGTTGTGTTAACGCCATGATTGATCTCCATCCATAGTAAACATCCTTATGGCAAAACACGCATAAGCACGTGACTAAATTGTCAGCTCAAACATAATCAATAAACACCACGACAATGGTCGGGATTCACTCTTTACAATGTCTAAATAGCTTCATTATTTAGACCTAAATCATAATAAACCTATAGTTCAAAGCTATTTCACATAAATA